>JAFGSU010000089.1 GCA_016934435.1 Candidatus Zhuqueibacterota bacterium
GGGTTAATTTATTATCGGCATTGTCAACCGCGATGACGATCATGCTGACCTATCTGATCATTGTCAGGCTCATCAAACAATGGCGCGGCGAACCCAAAGACGGCGGTGATATTTTTGTGCTCGTCGCCAGCGGCTTGATCGGCGCCTTATCGTTTGCGTTCACCGATACCCTCTGGTTCAACGCCGTTGAAGCCGAAGTCTATGCCATCAGTATGCTTTTCACCTCCGCCATCGTCTATTTTATCCTGGTGTGGCTGGAGAAATCCGAACAGAAAGGTTCAGAACGGTACCTGCTGATCATCGCCTATCTGACCGGGTTGGCCATCGGCGTCCATCTGTTGATGATCCTGGCCCTGCCGGCCCTGGCCCTGATCGTGTATTTTAAACGCCTGGATAGCCGGCGGGAAAAAATCAGCCTGAATAATTTGGTCATTTTCGGCCTGATAACCCTCGGCGTTTTTCTGGTCATTTATCCCGGCGTGGTGCAATATATCCCCTGGCTGGCGGGTCATGTCGGACTCTGGTCCTTGGCGGTGGTATTCCTCCTCGTTTTGTTTGGCGCGTACATGGCCATTACCAGCAACCATCGCCTGCTCAGCCTGGCTTTTATGGGATTAATCCTGATCATGGTCGGTTATTCCACCTATGCCCTTATCTACATCCGCTCCGGTCTCGATCCGGTCATCGATGAAAACGATCCCGAAACCCCGGCGCAGATGGTCAAATACCTCAACCGAGAACAGTACGGAACCTGGGGTACGTTTCCACGCCGGTTCCAGGGCTTGCCCATGGAATGGCAGTTCAAACAGCAATATCCCAACCGCAGCTATGCCACCTACCAGTGGGGCAAGCAGATGGACTTTCTCTGGAATTATCAGATCGTAAAAATGTACATTCGCTATTTCGGCTGGCAATTCATCGGCAAGGGCACCACCCTCGGTCCGGATGGCTATATCGTGGAAAATATTACTGCGAAAGGATTGTATGCCCTGCCGTTTTTAATCGGACTTTTGGGCATGATATACCACTTTAAGCGGGATTGGCGACATGCCAGCAGTGTGTTGGCTTTATTCATCCTCACAGGGGTGGCCATCGTCATTTATCTCAACCAGGAGGATCCACAGCCGCGCGAGCGGGATTATGTGTTTATCGGTTCATTTTTTGCCTTTGCCCTCTGGATCGGCATCGGCGCTTCCGCCATTTTGGAGTGGATCAAGGATAAATTCTATAATCCTCTATTGCGGAAAGATGCGACTGTAGCTCCAAATGCAGGGTCAGGCAAGTCCAATACGATGTTTTATGCTCTGAGCGGTGCGGCGGTATTGCTGTTACTCGTCATCCTGCCGCTGAACCTCATCGCCCACAATTTCGAAAGCCACGATCGTACCGGTAACTATGTGGCCTACGATTATAGCTATAATATCCTGCAATCGTGCGAACCCGATGCCATCCTGTTCACCAACGGCGATAACGATACGTTTCCGCTGTGGTTTTTACAATATGTCTATAATATTCGGCCCGATGTTCGCGTGGTCAATCTCAGTCTGCTCAATACCAACTGGTACATCAAACAGCTAAAGCATCAGGAACCCAAGGTGCCCATCACCCTGTCCGATGCGCAAATCGACCAGTTGGATCTGATCCCATGGGAGACGCAAAGGCTCAAAATCCCGGTGCCACCCAGGGTGCGATCGGAAGCGCTGGATGAAATTACTTCGCTCGGAGGCCGGTACGCACTCGAAGAACGCGATATGCGGTCGGAGTTGGAAGTGGAAGTAAAGCCGACCATATTTGAGCGGGCGCTGCGCGTTCAGGATTTCATGATACTGAATATAATCTATGCAAACCAGTGGCGCAAACCGATCAATTTTGCCGTCACCGTTTCGGACGACAATAAAGTGAATTTAGAGAATTGGCTGCGTATGGACGGCCTCACCTTCAAGCTGGTGCCTGTGGAAGGGGATATTTTGGCGAGCAAACTCATACAGAAAAACCTTTTCGAAGTGTTTAAATATCGCGGTCTCGATGATCCCACTGTTCATTATGATGACAATGTAGAAGGACTGCTGCAAAATTATCGCGCCGCTTTTCTGCGATTGGCGCAGGAATATATGATCACTCAGGAAAAAGACAAAGTGGTCATGGTGCTGGATAAAATGGAAGAAGTGATACCCGAGTCGGTCATTCCAGCTCCGGATTATCGCTTGTCGCTCCGCATCGGTCAGCTGTATGATATGGCCGGCAAACCGGAGGAACTCATCAAGCGGGGCGAGGCCATTGTCGCCAAGCAACCCGACAATGCCATGGCCTATGGCTATCTTGTGGCCACCCTGAGTCGCAACGGCAAACATGAGCGCGCGGTGGAATTGTTGGAGGATTGGATCAAACGCCATCCCGATGACCGCGAGGCGCAGCAGCGGCTGGATGAAGAGCGCGAACTGGCGGGAAACACTACAGAACCCAATGACTAAAAGGCAATATTGACTCACGGAAAAGACAAAGACGGCAGATATCGAGCGTTGAAGAACTATGCTGCTACCGTGCTCAAAATCGGTGTAAGTGTTATATTGATCTATTTGTTGCTGCGCAGCATCGGTTTTGATCGCGTGCGACAGCAGATTGCCCAGGCGAGCTGGTATGGCGTTGTTTTGAGTTTATCGTTTTTCATCGCCAGTAATTTTTTGGGTGCGTTACAGTGGCATATTTTACTGCGCACCAAGAAAATTCACCTGTCATTCGGGCAAGTATTATCCTACTATCATGTGGGATTGTTCTTTAATAATTTTCTCATCGGCTATGTCGGCGGCGATGCGGTTCGCGTTTTTGATGTACGCCGTTCAGCCGGAAGAGAAAAAGGCGCCCTGTCAACGGTCTTTTTTGATCGTTTTATCGGTTTTTTCGCCATGACGACCCTGGCGCTGTTAGCGGCAGCTATCCTGGCGCAACGCCTGATATCCAGTGCAGCGATACTCACCATTGTGGGTGTGTTCATCGTCTGGGTCATGGCGATTCTTTTTCTGTTTCATAAACAGTTTGCGCGAAAATTTTCCTGGATTTTTAAGCTGCTGCTACCCAAAAATCTGCATTTAAAAGCAAAGGCGTTTTATGAGAGCCTGGACGATTATCGCAGGCGGAAAAAGCTGTTGCTGCAGCTGTTTTTGTTATCTCTGTTGATACAGAGTCTGCGGATTTTAACCCATTTGGGAGCTGCTCGCGCCATCGGGGTTAGCGTCGCCTGGCATTATTTCTTTTTATTCATACCGATTGTAGCGTTGGCAGTTAGTATGCCCATTTCTATCGGTGGTCTGGGCGTTCGTGAACAGAGCGCGGTGACGTTGTTTTCGCAGATCGGCGTCCTGTCGGCGCAGACGGTTGCCTTTGAGTTTCTCGCCTATTTAATCGGTATTATTGCCACAGTGCCGGGAGGGATTATTTTTGCGTTGCGGCGCGAGCATACATACACCAGTAACATCATGAAAAAGGATGAATTATGTCCAAAGTAGCCATCATCATGGGCAGCAAGTCCGATGCCGAAGATATGGGCGCAGCGGTGGAATTGCTGGATTATTTCGGCATTGAGTATCAGATTCAGGTGCTTTCGGCTCATCGCACACCGGAGGCGACGGCTGAATTCGTAAAAAGTGCGGAGAGTAAGGGCTACTGCGCCATCATCGCCGGCGCCGGCATGGCGGCCCATCTGCCGGGTGTTGCCGCCAGTTATACCACGTTGCCCGTTATCGGAGTGCCTCTGTCCGGTTCGGCATTGAATGGCGTGGATGCGCTCTATTCTATTGTCCAGATGCCCAGAGGCGTTCCCGTAGCCACCATGGCCATCGATAAAGCCGGCGCCAGCAATGCCGCCATATTTGTGGCCGAAATTCTGGCTCTCCATGACCCGGAAATCAAGGCCAAGCTGCAAAAATTCCGGGAAAATGCTTGTAAAATATAAAACCGGTTTTTAAAATGAGAATCGTAATCTGCGGCTGCAACGGCCTGCTGGGGCAAAAACTAATGCAGGCGGCGCCATCTGCGGCAGAAGTGATGGGATTTGACCTGCAAAGGCAGCTGGTGTCTCAGGCCGGGCATGGGTATAAACGGCTGGATATCACCGACCGACGCGCATTGACCGGGACGATCAAAGCTTTTGCACCGGATTGGATCATAAACGCAGCCGCTTATAACAATGTGGACGGCGCCGAGAGCGAGCGAGAGCTGTGCTGGCAAATCAACGTCAAAGCGGTGGAAAACCTGGCCTATGCCTGCCGCAAGGCGCATGCAAGGCTCGTCCATGTGTCGACGGATTACGTTTTTGACGGCAAGGAAGGCCCTTATGACGAAGAAGCGGTGCCCAATCCCATCGGCTTTTACGGGCGCTCCAAATTAGCGGGTGAAAATGTGCTGCGCCTGGCCGGCATTGATTTTGCCATAGCCCGTACCATGGTGCTGTATGGACGGGCCCAAGGCGTACGACCCAATTTTGTCACCTGGCTCATTGCCCGATTGCAGGCGGGCGAAGGCGCGACCATCGTAACCGATCAGTACGGCAATACAACGCTATCGGACGAGTTGGCCGCCGGCCTGTGGGCCATCGTCGCAAAAGCAAAAACGGGAATCTTAAACATTGCCGGGCGCGAAATTATCGACCGCTATCATTTTGCCTTGAAAATTGCGGAAATATTTCATCTGGATGCAGGGCTCATCAGTCCCATCGCCACCGCGCAACTGGTGCAGGCGGCACCGAGGCCGATGCGATCCGGACTGGTGGTGGATAAAGCCCTGCGGGAGCTAAACATCGAATTGAGCGACGTGGCGGGTGGATTGCAAAAATTAAAAAAACAATATGGTTCAGACTTGTCTGGGAGCCAAACTTGAAAACACTGGTCATCACACCAACTTTTAATGAGCGGCAGAACATTGCGCCGTTCATTCGCGCGATATTGCAGCAGAATATTCCCGAATTGGAAATTCTCGTCGTCGACGATAATTCTCCGGACGGCACCGGCGAAGTGGTGCGAAAAATCGAAAAACGTAATAAAAATGTTCATCTCATGAGTCGCGAGAAAAAAATGGGACTGGGCACCGCTTATGTGGCGGGATTCAAGTATGCCCTGAAAGAAGGATTTGAACGGATCATAGAGATGGACGCCGATTTTTCGCATGACCCGAAAGATATCAGGAGGTTGCTGGAGGCCAGCGAGACGGCCGACATCGTCATCGGATCGCGTTATATCGATGGCGTGAACGTGGTGAACTGGCCGTTGCGCCGTCTGTTGCTGAGTCTTTTTGCCAATCGTTATACGCGAATCATCACCGGATTGCCCATTCGCGATTGTACGGCCGGTTTTAAGTGTTTTCATCGCAATGTATTGGAAGATATTGATTTAGACGCCATAGAGTCGGATGGCTATTCTTTTCAGATCGAAATGAATTTTCGCGCCCATCATAAAGGATTCAAGATCGTCGAGATCCCCATTGTTTTTATCGATCGGGCAGCCGGCGCTTCCAAGATGTCGAAGCGCATCGTCCGCGAAGCCATCTGGATGGTGTGGCGGCTTAAATTCAAGAGCTGGATGGGCAAGCTCTGATATTTGGATATTTTTATCAGCATCGTCCCGACCACGCCGGTATACGATAGATAGATGTTCGTGTTCATTCGCAGCGATGATCAAGGCCGGGCAGCGAGCATGCGCTGTAATCCTTCCTCGGTTGAAAGCAGGGGCGTGCGCAGGAGGCCGGCGGCGAGATTGGTGCATAGAGATACATCTTTTGGCCGAGGCGCGGGCGGATGATCGGCCATCATGGAGGCGGGCTGCAAAAGAGAGGCATCATATCCGGCGATTTTGCATAATTGTTGGCCGAAGGTGAAGCGATCGATTCGGTTGCTGCCGGCGCAGTGGAGAATGCCGATGAAGGGATGATCCACCAGTTCGAGGAGGAGCTCGGCCAGATTGTCGACGAGAATCGGTGTGCGGAATTGATCGACATACAGGGGCACTGTCTGGTGATGGCGCAATCTGTTTTCGATCCATTGCGAAAAGGAGCTGCCGCCTAATTTCCGCCTGCCGTAGATCAACGCGGCGCGAACAATGACGTAATTTTCAGCCGTCTCTGCCACCAGCTTTTCTGCGGCGGTTTTGTTGCGACCATAAACCGACAACGGAGAGACAGGATCGGTTTCACGATAATGCCCGCGCTCGCCGTCGAATACCATATCGGTGGAAAGGAAAATAAACCGGGAGCCGATTTTACGGCTGTGGTATAAAAGATGGTGCGTCGCCTCGACATTGACGGCAAAGGCCTCTTGCGGATTTTTTTCGCAGGCGTCGAGGTTGGAATGGGCTGCGGTATGAATGATTACATCGGGTTCGAAACGCATCAAACATTTTTTTACCGCCCGTTCCTGAGTGAGGTTTAGCGGCTCGAGGTCGGCATCTGCATGGACGTGCTGATGATAGAGGCCGAGCGTTATTGTTTGAGCTCGGGAGAGCGACCAGATATGACCTCCTAAGAATCCACTGGCGCCGGTGATGAGTATTTTTTTCATAATGATTGTATCTCAGGCTGAAGATAAGAGTACTTGTTTGCCGTTCGGTTTCAGTTGTAAATATTTCGTATGAACTGAGATGAACGATGGTTTTCGTTTCACTGTAACGGCTACTGTCCGTGACTCGCATAAGCAAAATCAATATAGAAAAATAACTAAATTTATCATAAATTCCTAAACCGTTTCGAGTCATGAAAAAATTTGCACTCATTTTCGTTTTGTTTGCAGTATGGTTGGTCGGTTGTCATCGTGAAAAAGCGATACCCCCTGAAGAACCGACTGTTTCGTGGATGGAATCGCGGTTATCGGAGCTGGAACGGAGGGAGGGTTATTTCAGGTATGGTGAAACCCTTGACCGGGTCCTGTCGCGCGAGTTGGATGACCGCCATTTGATACAGGAGATCATTGCCGCATTTGCAGGCGTGTTCGATGTCCGGTATTTGCATGCGGGAAAGAAATATACCCTGCTCGCCGATACCGCGGGTGTTGTGCAAGGATTTGAATACAATCCCGATAAAGAACGTCTGGTGCGGGTGCTGCGTGATTCCACCGGCGTGATGCAGGCGCAGCTTTATAATAAGCCGTTGCTGGTTAAAATAAAATCCCTGCACGGTGTGTTGTACACCACCCTGTATGATGCCATCAAGGATTGCGGCGAAACCGACGAGTTGATAGTGGCTTTTAGCGACGTATTCCAGTGGGATATTGACTTTTTCACCGATCCGCGGGTCGGGGATGAGTTTGTGATGGCATACGAGAGCGTTTATGTATGTGATCCCACCTGTGCCGATAGTGTGGGCGACTGGGTGCGCTATGGTCGGGTTCTGGCGGGCGAATATCATTCATCGGAGAATCGGTACACGGCTGTCTATTTTCAAGGAAAGGACAAGGAAGGGGGGTATTATGATCTTGAGGGCAACTCGTTTCAAAAGACGTTTCTCAGATCACCACTGAATTATCGCCGCATCAGCTCCCATTTTTCCGGCGCGCGTCGGCATCCTATCATGAAAACCGTTCGGCCGCATACCGGTATTGATTTTGCGGCGCCCGCGGGCACGCCGGTCTCGGCCGCTGCCGATGGTATAATTATCGAAAAAGGCTATGATACCGGTATCGGCAATTACCTAAAAATTCGCCACAAGAACATCCACTTTGTCACCCTGTACGGCCATTTGCAGGCATTCGTGACGGGCATGGACAAGGGACAGACTGTAAAGCAGCGGGATATAATCGGGTACGTCGGCAGCACCGGCATTGCCACCGGTCCGCATCTGCATTATGCTTTTTATGAAAACGGCCGGGCCATTAATCCGTTGCGCATTAAAAACAGTTCCGGTGATCCCATTGCAGATGTCGACCGGGCTGACTATGAGCGGGTGAAGGAGGAGATGCTGCTGCGTCTATCTGCAGCCAGAAGTATGAGTCGGGAACGGATGTATAGCCTGCATTTCCGCAACAAATACGGGGTGGGTGTGGCCGGTTTACGGCAACCGAGATAATTCACAAACTGGATTTGGGTCGCCGCTGGCCGTATTGCAGGGCGCAGGGGGCATTTTTAGTGACGATCTGTTTTAACGCCTTGCAATAAAGGGCGGCAAAAGTGCGACAGCTGTTGGCGCCGTCGAGGTCGGCTTCCACGGGGAAAGCGGCGTGTTCGCAGCGCAGGTCACAAAATTTTATTCGGGCGGTGGTGACGCCGGCATTTTCATCTTTCATGGGTAGTCTGTGCTTTTATAATGCCTTGAGTTAATAGAATCCGGTTTCTATGAAAATAGGTCTTATAACCGTCGGCAAGCCGACGGACCCTCATTATCATGCTTTATGCGAGGAATATGTGCGACGGATCAGGCATTACCTGCCCCTGCATTGGGAAATGGTTCGTCCGGTGCGGATAAAATCCATCTCCGATGCGGAGGCGCGAGCCCGTGAAGCCGAGCTTTTAAATGCTAAATTTTCTTCGCAGCAATGGGTTGTTGCATTGGATCGCAGCGGCGCCGAATTTGACAGCCGCACATTTGCTTCCTGGTTGCAGAAGCGATTGAATGACGGGAACAAATCTTTAGCTTTTTTGATCGGTGGTCCCCTGGGACTGGACCGATCAATCGTGGAAAAAGCGGATCAAACCATTTCTTTATCGCGGTTAACCTTTGCGCATGAACTGGCCGCAGTGGTTTTACTGGAACAGATTTATCGCGCCTTCAATCTCCTGCACGGCGGCAAATATCACAAATAAAAAGACCGTTTTGCATCAAAACGGCCGATTGAATATGAACGGATTCATTTTTCCGGGCAAGTCGTCTTAACTATATGCACTCCCTCTTTTAAATAGCAGGGCTGATGGATTTTTATTCTAAAATTTCCAGTGTCGCATGTTTACCTGCTTTACGCGACACAGCACTTAAAAGAACGCGAATAGCATGGGCTGTTCTGCCGTTTTTGCCGATGACTTTTCCCATATCTGGTTGTGAGACGCGCAGTTCGTAAACGACCGTGGTTTCTCCATACACTTCGGACACTTTTACTTCGTCTGGATTGTCAACCAGATGTTTTACAATGTACTCTACGAATTCTTTCATCGGTACTACCCCTTCCTGAAAGCGTTAGCAACAACAAATCATCTGATTATCTGGACAAACTCCTCCGAGTAACACACAAAAAGAGTGGAGTTAAGACAAATTAAATATATCCACTTACATTCTCAATGTCAAGTAAAAAATAAAGTTATAAAAAAATCAAAATTCACTTGACATTTTCAAAAAAATGTGTATATTTATATTGTTAGCACTCGATATAAATGAGTGCTAATAGTATTAATTATAAATAATAGGTTAAGTAAGAAAAAGGAGGTTCAACTATGAACATTAAACCGTTGGCTGATCGTGTTGTGGTGCGGCCACATGAAGAAGAAGAAATGAAACAGGGAAGCATCATCATACCCGATACCGCCAAAGAAAAACCGATGCAGGGTACCATCGTCGCCGTCGGTCCGGGCAAAATATCCGATTCCGGCAGCAAGATCGCCATGGAAGTTAAAGTGAACGACAAAGTGCTGTACGGCAAATATTCCGGCACCGAAGTGACCATCGACGGTGTTGATTATCTCATCATGCGTGAGAGCGATATTTTCGCTATTCTGTAATTTCGCTGACATGAATCTAAAAATATTCCTTTAGGAGGTTATTGAATTATGGCCAAGATTATTGAATTTGATGTTAATGCGCGCTCGGGTTTAAAAGTGGGCGTGGATAAATTGGCCCAGGCGGTCGGTGCGACCCTGGGACCAAAAGGACGCAATGTAGTGATTGATAAAAAATTCGGCGCTCCGACGGTGACCAAAGACGGCGTTACCGTAGCCAAAGAAATCGAACTGGAAGACCCGCTGGAGAATATGGGCGCCCAGATGGTGAAAGAAGTCGCATCCAAGACCAGCGATGTCGCCGGCGACGGCACCACCACCGCCACGGTATTGGCGCAGGCTATTTTCCGCGAAGGTTTGAAGAACGTCACCGCCGGCTCCAATCCCATGGCCCTGAAACGCGGCATCGAGACAGGCGTTAAGACGGTCATCGATGAATTGAAAAAATTAAGCAAACCCATTCCCGGCAAAACCGAAATCTCCCAGGTCGGCGCCATCTCCGCCAATAACGACAAAGCCATCGGCGACCTGATCGCCGAGGCCATGGAAAAAGTCGGCAAAGACGGCGTCATCACCGTGGAAGAGGCCAAGAGCACCGAAACCAATCTGGATTCGGTCGACGGTATGCAGTTCGACCGCGGTTACATCTCGCCCTATTTTGTCACCAATCCCGATAATATGGAAGCGGTGCTGGAAGATGCCCTGATCCTGATTTATGACAAAAAGATCAGCGCCATGAAGGACTTGCTGCCGATTCTGGAAAAAGTGGCCCAGATGGGCAAGCCGTTGATGATCATCGCCGAGGATATCGAGGGCGAAGCGCTGGCCACGCTGGTGGTCAATAAACTGCGCGGCACCCTGCGCGTGGCGGCGGTCAAGGCGCCGGGTTTCGGCGATCGTCGTAAAGCCATGCTGGAAGATATTGCGGTTCTCACCGGCGGCCGGGTTATTTCCGAGGAGGTCGGATTTAAATTGGAAAACACCACCACCACCGATCTCGGCAAAGCCAAAACCGTCAAGATCGATAAGGACAATACCACCATCATCGACGGCGCCGGCAAGACCGAGGACATCAAAGGCCGCATCGCCCAGATAAAGAAGCAGATCGAGACCTCCACGTCCGATTATGACAAAGAGAAACTGCAGGAACGGTTGGCCAAACTGGCCGGCGGCGTGGCGGTGCTCAATGTTGGCGCGGCCACCGAAGTGGAGATGAAGGAGAAAAAAGCGCGCGTCGAAGACGCCCTGCATGCCACCCGCGCCGCAGTGGAAGAGGGCATCATCCCGGGCGGCGGTGTCGCTTACCTGCGCGCTATCCCGGAATTGGAAAAACTGAAATTGGAAGGCGACGAAAAGATCGGCGTCGATATTCTCCGTCGCGTTCTGGAAGAGCCCATCCGGCTGATCGCCGAGAACGCCGGCTGGGAAGGCTCTATCGTGGTGCAGCGCGTGCGCGAGGGCGAAGGCGCTTTTGGTTTCAACGCCGA
>JAFGSU010000004.1 GCA_016934435.1 Candidatus Zhuqueibacterota bacterium
GAAATCATGGATTTTCTCAACAAAACCGGCCCTATCGAACGCTGCGAACGCTTTCACATCGGTCGTATCGATATGATCGACGATTTCCCCATGCTTTGGACCTGGTTCGAAGAAGATGCCATTCTCGAAAAAGTCATGGGCAAACCGCGCATCCATACCGATACCGACGGTTATTTTCTCTATCAATACCAGTGGGACCTCCTCATCGAGCGCATCTGTATGGAGTATCAAAAGCACCAGCGCGATTTCAGGGACTACCATGCGGAACACACCACATTAATCGAATTTTCACGCGGCAGCGAGCACGGCGGGTATGAATCGGCCTTTGCGCATCTCTCCGATGCGGTGCTGCAACGCGCTGCCATCCTCTATGTCAATGTGACTTTTGAGGAATCGGTGCGCAAAAATCGTCGCCGCTTCAATCCCGAGCGACCGGACAGCATCCTAGAACACGGTTTGCCCGACAGTAAAATGAATCGACTCTACCACAAGATAGACTGGGAAAAAGTGAGCGCAAAACACCCGACCCATGTCGAAATCAAGGGTCATCGGGTGCCTTATGCCGTGTTTGAAAATGAACCGGAAAAAACCGACGATTTCGACAAATTGGCCCCGGCCCTGCAGTCGGCGCTGGACAAATTATGGGAACTCTATAGCCATTAAAACCGAAATCATAATCCCTGAATAGCAATACCATGACCTTGACACAATACATATCCGGACTCTCAAATCCACATGAAACAGGACATGGGTATGTCGGATTCGGTCATTCTAACCGGGATGTGGAAACGCTCTGCCAGGCCTTCCAGACGGCGCGGATAGCCTGTATTACCATAAACACCAAACAGCTGCTGCAAAAAAAACCAATCATCTCTGGGGATGCGGCGCACTGTATCGTCTGGCAAAACCTGTCCATCGCGGAATTATATGCCACGTTGGAAAATCTATTAAATCGGGTCATGTTGCCTCTTAGACTGAGGGGCATACCCATTTCTTTTCTCTCCCTGGCGCCGCGCGAGGCCTATAATCAATCCATCACCAGTGAACTTTTACACCGGGATTTAACGCGCATCTATAATGAATTATTACTCGAGCAGTTATGTCTTTTATTCGAAACGGATAACCGTCCGCCGGCAAAGTTGAGCGAAACCGATCAAAATACACAAACGGCCGTCCTGGATGGCGATCTGGACGACAGCCAGAGAGCGGCCATCGCTCATCGGGATGGTCCCATCCGTGTTTTAGCGCCCGCCGGTTCCGGCAAGACCAAGACCCTTACCAACCGCATCGTCCATCTCATCAACGAGGGGGTAAAACCGGAGCGCATACTGGCCCTGGCATTCAACAAAAAAGCGGCGGATGAGATGATGCAGCGTCTGCATGATCGCGGCATCCCCGTAGCCCGACGCATGCACTTGCCCGGAGCCGTTGTCCGAACTTTTCATGGACTGGGTTATGAATTGATTCGTCGTGAACTGGGCTGGCAGTTTGAGGCAGAGACCGAACAGGATCGGTTGCGCGCCCTGCTGGGGCAGGCGGTCGAAAAGCACTATCGCGCCCAAAAACGGCGCAATCAGGACCCGCTCGATCCCTTCATGGCGGCGGTGAATATCTGCAAGATGGATCTGGCGCCTCTTGACGGCTTAATGGTGGAAACCGAAGATGAGAGCGTCCCCCTGGCGCCGATATTTCAGGACCTGCTGCAATTACAGTGGCGGAAAAAATTCTGCACCTTCGATGATATGATCTATCTCGCCCTGCGACTGCTGCTCGATCGCCCGGCCTTACGGCGAAAAATGCAAATGCGATTCCATTACTTGCTCATCGACGAATTCCAGGACCTGAACCGCGCCCAGATCATGATGATGCAGCTGCTGGCGCTACCGCAGAACAATCTTTTCGTGGTTGGCGATGACGACCAGATGATTTACGGCTGGCGCGGGGCGGATATTCGCCACATCCTCGAATTTCCGGCACGATATAGCGGCAGCGCCGATTGCACCCTGAGCACCAACTACCGCTCGGCGCAGGCCATCGTACGCCATTCCCGCTGGTTGATTGAACACAATCACAAACGCGTCCATAAAGATATATCGCCGACAAAAACCGCCTCCACCGGGCAGCTGGAAATCCGTCTGGCCGATTCCCTCTGGCAGCAGGCCCGGGAAATAGCCGAATGGATCAAAAAAATCCATGGCAAAAAAAATATGCCCTGGGAAGATTTCGCCGTCCTGTTTCGTTATCACGCCTATAAATATGTGGCAGCCATTCTGCTCGATGATGCCGGACTGCCGCACACCCCAGTCGACGGCCGGTCGCTGGCACAAACACCCGTGGGCCGGGATATCATGGCCTACCTGAGCATAATCCTCGATCCCGAAAACGCCAGGACGGAACATATCGCCCGCGTCCTGAAGCGGCCGAACAAATATTTTACCAGCCATTTCATTCATGCCGTCGACAGCTATCAGGATCTCGAGGCCGCAGCCCATACCATGACGTTGCCGGAATGGATGCAAATCGCTCTGGAGGATTTTCTCACCGACATACGCTTCATGCAGCAACAGGTACAACGAAATCCTGCACCGGTTAAGCTGGTGAAAACGCTGGCGTCTGTCTTTAATCTTCGCGAATTTTACCGCACCCAGAAAAAACGCTATGCCCCGCTGGATGAAGCGGGGATGGATGTTTTGCTCGATGTACTGATGGCAGTGGCCCAGGCCTTTGCGACTATTGAAGATTTCTATCACTACCTGAATAAATCGTTATCGGCCCCGGTGCGCAGCGAATCCGCACCCGGAAAACAGCAGGGCATCATATTATCCACCATCCACGCCAGTAAAGGTAAAGAATTTAAACACGTCGCCCTGTTCAACCTGTCGGAAACCTACCGCCAGGATGATATGGATGACAGCGAAGAAGAGCGCCGCGTCGCTTACGTCGGGCTGACACGCGGCAGCGACCGGGTTTTAATTACCGCGCTCACACAGTCGCCCAGTCCGTTTTTGTACGAGCTGGCCCTCAATCCGGACACCAGGAAATATACCGATAACGAAATACGCCGGCTGTCGGACAAGCTGCAAAAAGAAATCCCTCATCTGCACAGGCTCGTATTGGCGCTCGAAGAAAAGGCACACAAGCTGTATTCCGAGTATGAACAAGTAGAGCAATCCGAGCAAACAGAACAATCCGGGAAAAAAATTTCGAAACTGGAAAGCAAAATCGTAAAAATGAAATGCGAGATGGATTCGTTAAAAAAAAGACAATCGGCTGCAGAGGAGGAATTTGAAGCATTAGAGCGAGAACTCTGCTTTCGTCGGTTATTAATTCGCAAAGAGAAATAATTGGAGTGAACCCGTAGCGGGGAAGATATGAAAACAGATAAAGACAAAAGAAATGGAGAATCCCGTTTCAGCCAATATCACCAGGTCAATTCGGATCTGGCGAAATTGATCATCGAGTATGCGGCGCCCATGCTGGAACACTGCACCACCTTTGAAACGCGTCAGGATGCCATCTCCTACGCCATACTCTGCTGGAATTTATCGCTGGAAGATGAGGCGGAACGGAAGATAATCGAAGAACAGATAGCATCTCAATACCCGGTTGAGAAAAAAGAGGAAATACTCCGGCTCATCGATTTTCTAATCAAACGCAAGGATGCGTTGTATGCCGACAACCGTTTCTATGTTATTGATTATGAGATAACGAGACGAGGCGAAAATTTAAAGCTTGAAGTAAGCAGTAAATATTTACCCAGGAATCCATCCTGATCTTAGAGGGAGCTGAACATGAATTATCAAGCGAACGAAAAACGCTATGAAAGCATGGTCTATCGTCGCTGCGGCCGCAGCGGCTTGCAGCTGCCGGCCATTTCGCTTGGCCTGTGGCATAATTTCGGCGCTGTGGATGAATTCGAAACCGGTCGTAAAATCCTGCGGTGTGCGTTCGACAGGGGCATCACCCATTTCGATCTGGCAAACAATTATGGCCCCCCGCCGGGTTCAGCGGAGGAAACGTTTGGCAAGATATTAAAACTTGATTTCAAGTCATATCGCGATGAGATGATCATATCCACCAAAGCCGGCTATCTCATGTGGCCCGGGCCGTACGGCGAATGGGGCTCGCGCAAATATCTGCTCGCCAGCCTGGACCAGAGCCTGAAACGTCTGGGTCTGGACTATGTGGATATTTTTTATTCCCATCGCCCGGACCCGGACACACCGCTGCAGGAGACCCTGTCGGCCCTGGCGCAGGCGGTACATCAGGGCAAGTCCCTGTATGCCGGTATTTCCAATTACTCTGCGGAAATGACCGCGCAAGCAGCCGGTATCCTGCGCGATATGGGAGCGCCATGCCTCATTCATCAACCGGCCTATTCCATGTTCAACCGCTGGATTGAGGGCGACCTGGTGGAAACCCTGCGCGGGGAAGGCATCGGCTGCATCGTCTTTTCGCCGCTGGCGCAGGGCATGTTGACGGATAGGTATTTGCAGGGCATCCCCAAGGACTCACGCGCCGGCAAACCGCACGGATTCCTGAAGCCGCAGCAAATTACAACAGAAAAAATGGCGCAAGTACGAGCCTTACATACTCTGGCACAAAATCGCGGACAATCGCTGGCGCAGATGGCCATCGCCTGGGCGCTGCGCCTGCCCGAAGTGTCATCGGCGCTGGTGGGTGTGAGCAGTGTGGAACAGCTGGAGGATAATCTTAAAACGCTGAATCAGCTGCAGTTTTCAGCGGAGGAGCTTTCCAGCATCGATGCTATTCTAACTTGAGCCAAAGATAATAAGAGAGTAACATCGTTATTTTGCGTGACCTCCGCTCGATATCAACTCGCCATCGATGCTGGATGCCGTTTTCTACATATGGCGATGTAAGAGCCATGAATGAATAATATTTCATTCACAGAGGGAACATTTTTCACTCTATTACGTACCAACTCTGTAATCCGTTTATGGACAAAAAGCAAGGTGTATTATGACTAAATCCTTGGTTTGCTTTATCCCTGCTGTTTTTTTTGTAGCCGCGGTGGTCGTGACGCAAACAGGGCAAAAGGAGAATCAGATGGAAAATAATAAAATTTCCATGCACATTCTTTACGATAATTATGTTGCGCAACCGCCCTACGAAGCAGACTGGGGATTCTCCTGCCTGATCCAGGGAACGGAAAAGACCATCCTCTTCGATACCGGCACCAAAGGCGATATTTTGCTGCGCAATATGGAGCGCATGAAAGTGGATCTGAGCAAGATCGATCTGATCGTCATATCTCACATGCACGGCGATCATACCGGCGGCCTGGCCTCGGTTCTGGATAAAGTAAAAAATATCCCCGTCTATCTGCCGGCCTCCGCCAGCAAAAGCCAGCAACGAGCCATTCAAAATTCCGGCGGCAAAGTGATTCTGTGCAAAGATTCCGTCTCCCCGTGTAAAGATGTTTTCACAACCGGTGAAATGGGCGACGAGATCAAGGAACAAAGCTTGCTGATTAAAACCGCAAAGGGATTGGTAGTAATCACCGGCTGCTCCCACCCCGGTGTTGCCGACATTGCCAAACGCGCCGGAGAAATCGGCCAGCAACCCATCCATC
>JAFGSU010000090.1 GCA_016934435.1 Candidatus Zhuqueibacterota bacterium
AGCCGTCAGGTCCGGCCTGGCAGCCGCGCGTCACCCGGCAAAAATCGCCGCACCCGATGAAAAAAATCGACTGGAGCAGGGAAACCATCTATTTCGTCCTCATCGACCGGTTCCATAACGGCGATCCCGGCAACGACGCCGGCCATAATCCCGCCAGTCACGTCCCCTATCGGCCGGAACTGGGCAACATCGAAGCGCTGAAAACCTATCAGGGCGGCGACCTGAAGGGCGTCATCGATAAACTGGATTACTTGCAGGACCTGGGCATCACCACCCTCTGGCTCTCCCCCGTCTTCGACAACAGCGACAGCGCCTTTGTCGGGTGGTACCCGTATCACGGCTATCATCCGATTGATTTTTTCGAGGTCGACGAACATTTCGGCAATATGGCTTTGCTGAAAAAATTGGTCCGAAAGGCGCACAAACACGGCATAAAAGTGCTGCTCGACATGATCTTCAACCACACGGCGCCGGATCACCCCTATGTGCGCGATCCGGCATTATGGGAAACGCAAGGTTACAAATACTGGTTCCACCCCCACTCCGGCGTCGATGCTTCCACCAGCATCCAGGACTGGGGGGATCAGGGACAGTTAGAGACGCGCGAGCTCAATGGGCTGCCCGACCTGGCGCAGGAGAATCCGCACGTCTACAATTTCCTGCTGGATGTCTCTAAATTCTGGATCGTCGAAACCGGCTGCGATGGTTTTCGTTTGGACGCGGTCAAACACATCCCGCGCTCGTTCTGGCGAAAAATCTGCCGCGATCTGCACGACTTTGCCAGCGAGGATTTTCTCCTGCTCGGCGAGGTCTTTGCCGGCGAGACCGACTATGTGGCCGGTTATCAGGATCTGGGATTCAACGCCCTGTTCGACATTCCGATGTACTACACCATCAACCGCGTCCTGGCCCAGGGCGGCAGGATGCAACAGTTAAGCCTTCAGATGGAGCGGAACGAAGCCTCATATCATCAGGTTATTCTCTCGCCGCTGATCGACAACCACGACGTCGCCCGTTTCAGTTACTGGGCCGGAAGCGATGCCAAAGAGAAGATCAGGCAATCCATCACCTTCCTCCTAACCTTGCCGGGACTGCCGATGCTCTATTACGGCACGGAAGTCGCATTACCGGGCGCCGCTCCGACGCACGAGCAAACCGGCGAGGGGCAGGATTATCTCAATCGCCTGATGCTGCCGTGGAATCGTATCGAAGGAGAGGATGCCGACCTGGCGCGGCACATCACCAGCCTCCTGCATTTGCGCCGCGATTGGCCGGCCCTGCGCAACGATTCCCGGGTGGAATGCTACAAGGATTACAGCATCTATGCCTATTTAAAATATGATCGCAGGCGCACGGTCTTCGTCCTGCTCAGCAATTCATCCGAGCCGGAACTCAGACGCATTCCCCTGCCGCAGGGTGTTTTCCCTGATAATTTTATATTGATCGACCAGCTGAGCGGTAAAATATACAGGGTTCAAGGGGATAGCCTCCGTGTATCGTTCGCGCCGCTCGCATCCTACCTGCTCTCAGGCGGAGGAGGCCGATTCAATTGTAAGCTGAGTCGGGCGCCGAGGTATTGCCCGTTCTCTCCGGTGATCAGCAGCGACATGCGCTGGGTGGATTTTTTCTATCAGGGGGATGGCGATATACAGAGCGTCACCATCGCCGGCGATTTCAACGGCTGGTCCGCTTCAGCCGATTCGCTGCATCGCACGGCCGGGGGGCAATGGCGGGTAAAATTGCCGCTCAAACGCGGCCGCTATCGCTATAAATTTGTGATAGACGGCCGACGGTGGATCGCGGATGAGAGGGCGAAAGAGAGCGAGCTGGATCCCTACGGCAGTCGCAATTCGGTGGTGGTGGTGGAGTAAAAGTAGGATTTAGAGCGCTCTATGTGTAGAAAAATGAATGTCATTGCGAATCCGCCGCAGGCGGATGAAGCAATCCCCGCCATGTACTCAGAGGTGGAGGAACCTTACTGTAATTTACTTCAGGGCTGTGTTGGAAAGAAGCAATCTCCACGAAAGGGGACTGTATTATTGCCCTTACAGCGGGAACTGCCGCGCTCCACGGCATATGGGCATGAATGGATCGCGCAGCAACTCCGTTCGCAGTGACAGGGGGGGCGTTCACGATCTCGTTGTCATGCTGAAAGCACCTATTGTGTTTGGCGATCCGAATGGTTGTCGGCGAAGTTGAATGGCTATCGACAATGGATTCTTGCAGAATGACATAATGTTTGCTTTAGGGGTGATATATTGAATGATCTATTCAGGAAAGATATCACACATAGCGTATCGATCGTCCGGCAGATCCCTGCCGGACGGAACGCTGCTTGCGGGATTTCTATCCCGCAAGCCGTCGAATAGAACGGAATGCCATTGATATCATGGAATCTGTTGGAACGAATGTTCCCGCCCAGCACCCGCGCCGGAGCAATCTCCGGCGCGATCGATGAATCCTCGCTGAGAGGAAAAGGGCTGTCATTGCGAGGAGCGCGTTTTTTGCGCGACGAAGCAATCTCCTTTGAAAGGAGAATTGCCCTATTGGCGGGGATTGCTTCGCTCCATGGCAAATGCCGACCTTATTCGTGTCTGTCACCTCCGCTCGCAATGACAGTCAGGGTTATCATTGCGAGTTGAGCACGAGGATTTCTCGTTATTTCAATATTAACAGAAAAGAGATGTCACCGCGAGTGGAGCCATTGCATAATCCCATCAAAGATTGACTGCGTTTGAGAGTGGCTCTCTCCTCTGTTATTAAAAGCGGATGACACATAACATATATTCTCCAATCCCCCTGCATCCCACTTTGGGAACAACGTACTTAAAAAAGGAGACCGTAATGAAAATCGCACAAATGACTTTTTTACTCGCCCTCCTTTCTTTTTCATGTGCCGACAAAGACTCCAACCAATTTCAGCCCTGTCAGGATAACGGCCAATATTTTTTGCTCGACGAAGCGGATTTGCAGTTGGGCGCCCATCACACCCGGCATGCGGAAATATTCGACAAATACACCAACGGCCTGAACCTCTTCATTCTACAGGCCATCGATACCGTTCAGGCGCATGCGATGGACGGCGGCGGTTACTTTGTCGGCAAGGACTCGATTCCGACCGAATCACCGGTCTATTATGATCTCGAGCTTTTCGGCCGGCCGTTGATCAAGGCGCCGCGTAACAAATCCTACTGCAGCGGCGCCACCTATACCGCCTTCATCGAAGCCCTGAATCTCCTTTTATCCGACAGGGGCGAAGAATTATCGCCCGAGCGATTCGAAGCGCTGCGCATGCAGGAGCCGGACGGCGGCCGGCGCGAGGACCTGGTCAAAGCCTGGGGTTACTGGAATGCGGATGGTTTCGGCAGCCATTTCTCGCTGGTGCAATATTTAACGATGGGCGACGCCATTCAACCGGCGCAATTGCGGCCCGGCGATTTTGTCAACATCTCCTGGAAATCGGGACTGGGGCACTCGGTGATCTTTCTCGGCTGGGCAGAGCAGGATACCGTTAAAAATATGCTCTACTGGTCGAGCCAGCGCGCCACCAACGGCTATGGCGACCAGCTGGTATCGCTGGCGCACATCAAAGAGATCAAGGCGGTGCGATTGATGCGACCTGATCATCTTTTCAAATATAATCCGGCGACACCGGTGGACATCCAAATTCCGGGAGATGTCATAGCCTGGTGATGCCAACGTTTACACATCGATGCTAAAAATAGTCTGGTTTTTCTTGCATTATTAGCTTTAATATTGTAATTTTTCATCATAGAATTGAATTATATTCAGTTCACCACCCCTGATCTTTCCGAACTCAACGATTTCAATTCTATACCCTCATTTTTTGACTGTAAAAATTCCAATGAAAGGAGTAGCCATGAAAGCCCATATCTCTTACCCCGGTTTAATGTTCCTTCTAAGCATCATTGCGATCGCGCAGGCTGACATATGGCAGCAAGTACCTTCGCCCAGCGGCGGCTGGGTGAATGACATTGTATCGCTCGCCAACGGCGATCTAATGGCCGGCGCAGATCACAGCGGCGTTTTCATTTCAAAAGACCAGGGACAGACATGGGTTCAGCAGGGAGGTGACTGGTTCGACAACGCGCCGAAACAATTTGCCTTTGCCGATAACGGAGATATCATTGCGGCCACCTGGAAGGGCTTGTTCAAATCGAGCGATCAGGGACAGATGTGGACCGCCATTGATCCCGCCAAGCTGGGTTCTGTCTATTTTTATTGTGTCATAAAAACTGCCAACGGCAACCTTCTTGCAGGTAGCTGGGGAAACGGTATCTATATCAGTGCCGATAACGGCGTCACATGGCAGCAATCCAACAATGGCCTCAACGATTTGGTGATATATCACCTCATCCAGCATCCCTCCGGCGACTTTTTTGCTGGTTGCCGGGATAGCGGCATGTATCGCTCCAGCGACGACGGCGCAAGCTGGACGGCAAAAAATAACAACCTCTCCGGTAAGGAAGTGAGCGCCCTGGCATGTGCTTCCAATGGCACATTATACGCAGGAGGATATTTTAAGGGTTTGTTTCAAAGCGCCGACCGGGGGGAGACCTGGACGCAAGTAGCGCCGCAAATGATCAAGTATCGATTAGATGCCGTCTACGTCCACGATGACTCGACGATTTTTATCGGTAGCGGTAGTTTTGGCGTTATGAAATCGTCGGACAGCGGTGCAACCTGGGCAATAAAATCCGAGGGATTGTGGGACCTGGATATTACCTGTTTTCATGCCGGCGCCAATAACACGCTGTTCGCGGGCTGCGAGGACGTGGGTGTATATAAAAGCACCGACCTGGGGGAATCCTGGCAATGGTCCGGAGAGGGGATCGTCTATCCTTCAATACGAGGCTTCACCAGCAAATCGCAAAACGGATATCTTTTCCTCTGCAGCGGAGACATCGCCATGGCTCGTTCCAAAGATAACGGCGCCTCCTGGGAACACATTAATAACGGCATATACAATAACTACGTTGAAGACGTCCTGGTAACACCCGACGGCAAATTATTCTGCATCTCTTATGGTAATGGTTGCTTCCGATCACTCGATGACGGCGATACCTGGGTAAATGTGGAAAACGGATTGACAGACTATTATCTGGAATGTCTATTTTTCAATCCCAAGACCTTCGAAGTGTTTGCGGGATCGGATTATGGGCGTATTTTTCGTTCCGCTGATTATGGCGATCAATGGATAAAATCCGATTCCGGCTTGACCAATCCCGGCGATATTTACCAGTTTGCCGTAAATTCGCAGGGCCATCTTTATATCGCCACTCGATCAGGATTATATAGCAGCCTCGATGGCGGCAAATTCTGGCAGATGGTCGACAACGGCCTTGGAACCGGCGGAACTGAAAAAGTTCTTATCACCAGCGATGATTATCTATACGTCGGAAAAAGGGGCGACGGCCTCTATCGCTCGAAGGACAATGGTGCCAGCTGGGAACTCTTGCTGACCAATCAACTTTTTTCCACCCAAACGGGACTCCTGGCCGACCAGAAGGGCACTCTCTATATCTCCAATCAGTATAACGGCGTATATCGTTCGATAGACAAAGGGAAGAACTGGAGCGAATATAACAGCGGATTGCCTTCCGAATGGGTGGATTTCATTGCACTGGATCATAACAATTATCTATACGCCGGCATCAATGCACGCGGGCTTTTCAGGACCGCTGAAAAAGTTACAGGTGTGGACCATGATGAACGGTCCATTCCACACGACCTCACCCTCTATCAAAATTACCCCAATCCGTTCAATCCGCAGACGCACATTCAGTTTTGCCTTAATAAAGCGGGCATTGTTGAATTTACCATCTATAATGTTATGGGTCAGCAGGTTCAACGGCTGGAAAAATTCTATCCTATGGGAACGCACGTATTCTCGCTGGATGTCCCGGCCCTGCCGTCGGGACAATATTACGTGCAACTGAAGCATGGCGCGGAAAAGACTCTCATACGTGTGACCAAACTACAATAGTTATATCCGGCGTTTTACTTTTATTCGAACAATGAATGACTAAAACCAAAGAACTTACAAGAAAAGGAGACAAGATGAACACACGAACCTGTTTGCTCATCCTGGTTGTATCGTTGAATATAATTGTTCCGGCACGGGGAGATGTCTGGCAGCAAGTACCCTCTCCCAGCGGCGGCTATGTCAGAGGCATCATCACGCTATCCAACGGCGACATGCTCGCCGGGGTAAACCGTAACGGCGTATACATTTCGAAGGATCAGGGGCAGTCGTGGAGCAAATCGCCCGCCGACATGGGAATCACTACTGTCGTCGATTTTGCCATCGCCAATACCGGGGATGTGATAGCGGCAAGCTGGGCCGGTCTATTCAAGTCGAGCGACCAGGGACAATCCTGGAGCGCCATTAATCCGGCGCAGTTACAGAATGTCTGGTTCTATTGTATCACCAAAACGTCAAACGGAAACCTCTATGCCGGCAGCTGGAGCGAGGGCGTCTTTCTAAGCACCGACAACGGCGCCACCTGGCAGCCATACAATAGCGGTCTCACCGACCTGGCCGTTGATGAAGTTGTCGAGCATCCATCCGGCGCCCTTTTCGTCGGAACCCGAAACGGCGGTGTATTTCGTTCCGATGACAGCGGTGCGACCTGGACGGCAAAAAACAATGGAATCGGCGGTATGGAAATCTATACCCTGGATTTTGCTTCCGATGGCACACTATATGCGGGAGGTTATTTCAAAGGACTCTATTCCAGCAACGATATGGGAGAAACCTGGACACAGGTAGCTCCGCAAAATCTTTATTATTACCTCGATTTGATCGCTGTCCACACCGATGGCAGCATCTACATCGGCGGCAGTTCTTTTGGCATCATGAAATCCTCCGACAACGGTGCAACATGGACGCTCAAATCAACCGGCCTGTGGGATATGGATGTTACATACTTACACTCTGCCGGTAATGCGTTGTACCTGGGTTGCGAAGATGTGGCGATGTACAAAAGTGTGGATGCAGGGGCCAGCTGGCAGTGGGCGGGGAAAGGCATCGGCTATCCGAGTTTCAGGCACCTGGCCGGTAAAGCGCAAAATGGGTATCTCTTCGCCTCCAGCCGCGATATCGCCATGTCGCGGTCTAAAGATAACGGCGCTTCCTGGGAATACATCCATAACAATCTCTATGATAATGCGACTGATGATTTCCTGGTGACGCCGGACGGCAAATTATTCTGCGTCGCATTCGGATCGGGTTGTTATCGTTCTTTCAACGACGGCGACAGCTTGGAATATGCCGGAACCGGACAGGCCGACTCTTATCCGAACTGTCTGTTCTTCAATCACAAGACCAATGAGCTTTTAATAGGATCCTATTACGGCAAAATTTCCCGCTCCAATAATTACGGCGACAGCTGGGTTAAATCCGATTCCGGCATGTCCACCGCCAATATCCATGATTTTGCCGTCGATTCACAGGGGCACCTTTTTGCCGCCACGGACAAAGGCTTGTATCACAGCCTCGATGGCGGAAAGTACTGGCAGCAGGTCGATAATGGACTGGGCAACGGCGACATGATGACCATTCTCATAACCGGCGACGATTACATTTTCGTCGGTAACTGGGGCAGCGGCATTTATCGCTCAAAAGATCACGGCGCCAGTTGGGAATTATTGGATACAGGAAACAAATTTTCGACTCAAACCGGACTCCTGGCCGATTCAAAAGGTATGATATATGTCTCTTCAAATTTTAACGGCGTCTATCGCTCCACGGACAAAGGAGATACCTGGAACGAGTATAACAGCGGATTACCCTCCATCAGCATCGATTTCATTGCTCTGGATCACAACGGTTACCTCTATGCCGGCGTCGAATATTACGGCCTGTATCGCACCCTTCAGGAAGTAACCGGGGTGGTAGAGAATCGAGTTCCTGTGCCGCAGAACCTGACCTTATTGCAAAACTACCCCAACCCATTTAATCCGGGGACGCAAATTCAGTTTTCCCTCAACCGCGCTGGCATGGTTGAATTTGCTATTTACAATGGTTTGGGGCAGCAGGTGCAACGATTCGTAAAATTCTATCAGCAGGGCTCGCACAGCTTTTCGCTCGATGCCTCCGGCCTGCCATCGGGCCGATATTACATCCAGTTGAGAACCGGAGATGAAAAGACCGGCATCAGCATGACCAAATTGCAATAATGCCTTTTTTCAGGAGAATGATTTCATTTGGTTGTAAATCAATGAAATTCATTTCTCGTTCTATGCGTGGGTTCCTTGCCGGATCGAAGGAGTATTTGATCTCAGACTCGGTGTTAACCGGCAGGCTGCAAAAAATAGGACGCCACTTTCAGGTTTACTGAGATACTTAACGGATACCGAATCGATAGTGATATAATCACATCCTCAAACTCAGGAGGTTCCCCATGAAATTCAAACTTGTAATTAGTGTTGGATTATTATTGGTTGTGATGGCGTTGCTGCTGCCCGCGCCGCTTTTAGCCGATTTTACTGTGGTCAGCATGGCGCCCGGGGAAGGCACCACCAACGTCGCCACCGACATAACCTTTGAGATTACCTTCAGCGCCGCCGTCGATACCAATGCCCGGTTCGCCTGGCCTGAGGAGTTCTGTCTCGGACTCCTGCTCAGTCCTTCCGAAGCCTTTGGCGATCCGGACTCGGTGATCTGGAGCGCGGACAAAAAAACCGTCCGCATCTATAACCTGAAATTGCAGGATGACACCAAATATATATTCGCTGTGCTCGACGCCAGGAATCAGACCGGTGAATACCTGCTGCAACCAAAGGTTGTCACTTTTACCACGGGCACCAACCTGCCCATTGCTCATGTTTCGGGCACAGTCAGCTATTCGGGCGGGGATATTCAAAGGACCACGGTGGCCCTGTATGAAGCTGTCGGCGACATCGATCCGGTGGCGCTGGCGACCCTGGATGAAGCCAATCAATTCACCTTGAAATTTGTGCCGGATGGCGGTTTTTACCCCATAGCTGTTTATGACATCAATCACAGCGGCAGCGTCGATCCGGAGCCGAGCATCGATCTGATGGGTTTGTGGGACCTGGAGCCGGATGGCTGGGCGGATATCATCGAAATCAAAAACGGCCAATCCCTTTCCGGCTTAAACATCACCCTGTTCTCGTCAATAAAAATCAAGGCGCGACAACGTTATGCCGAGATCGAGGCCAGGGCTAAAGTCTGGAATCCGGATGCGGGATTACAGGTGATTATCCCGACTGAAATGCGCGAAGACGGTAGAGCTGGCTTCTGGATTTATCAATTCTTCTCGCCGGCATATAAAACCTATTTCAGTTATGTCGCTATTGATAAAATATTAGCGCCTTTTGGCGGTGGCCCTATCCTGGGCGATGAGGATACACCTTTTCTACCGGACAACTGGCTTGATAGCGACGTCATCGCCGATTCGGCTGAAGCCAACGGCGGCGCCGATTTTCGCCTCAACCATGCCGATGCCTTTATCCTGGCGGGACTGGGCACGTTTGATATCTCCGAACAGTTCTTTCATCCGGATGATCGCGTGGCAAATACACATCTGGGGCTAAAGGCGTTCAGGCAAAATGCGGCTGACATGCACGGCTTGCGCAAGTATATTGCCCTGAATGATACCGTAACCGCCTGGGATATCATGTATCAGTCGGAAGAGGATCATACGGCCATAGAGTTTATCATCGACGCCGTCACCGGCAAGCTGATACGAGAATTCAGCATGGGACCTTCCACCGCGCTTGATAATTTGACGGCAGCCGAGCAGGAAATACAAAATTGGAGCGCCGACGCCTACCTGGTGATGATCGGCAATCATGCCAATCCGGTGGACATAGGGGGAAAGGCCTATTGGTGGTTCTTTATCTATTACTCGCCCACATTGAATGAAAATATGGCGGTATTCGTGATGAGCGGTTTCGTCCAGGGCATGCAACCACCCGGCTGGGAACAAATTTACACAAAGCCGCTCGGGACTTTTATAATCGACAGCGATCAGGCTCTTGCCGTTGCCGAGGCCAACGGCGGCGCCGATTTTCGCGCCCAGCATAACGACATGGTGCAGATCAACTGTTACCTGGCAGCAGGGCTTTTTCCGGAATCTCCCGACAAACCGGTATGGCAGATTAACTACATCTCGGATGGTGACCAACGTACCCTCTTCGTCGACGCGCAGACCGGCAATATTCTAACCCATGCGACCCGGGATATCCCGATGAAAACGCCGGATACCCACGCGCTCATGCAGAACTATCCGAATCCATTCAATCCGCAAACGCACATCCGTTTCAGACTGGCGCATCCGGGCTTTGTTGAGATGGATATCTATAACCTGAACGGTGAGCGGGTCACAACTCTGCTGGGTGAATTCAGGACTGCCGGACTGCATAGCGTGATGTGGGACGGCACCGATGCCGGCGGCAAATCCGTGGCCGGCGGCGTCTACCTGTGCCGGATGAAAATGGGTGATTTTCAGGCGAGTAAAAAGATGTTGCTGTTGCGATGAGATGGTGATGGGCATCAACATCGGCCGATATCATCGGGATTCGGCGTGAAACATCAGGGGGTGGAGGTTTGTCATTACGTTTCGCACCAGCGCCGTTTTGGAGCATAAAATAATAGAAACACTTTGTCATTGCGAGCGAAGGAGCGGAGTGTAACTTTTTATCAAGACTGCCGTGAAGCGAAGCAATCTCCGCCAGTAATCCTGTCATTGCGAGCGCAGTAACAAATCATGAAAAAGGGCGTCATCTGCCGTGGAGCGAAGCAATCTCCGCCAAAAGGGCAATTCTCCTTTCAAAGGGTATTGCTTCACTCCATTCATGATTTTGCCCTTTTTCTCTCTACCCACCTCCGTTTACAAGGACATCCCGAATCGTCATCCTGTGAGGATGTGTCGGCCATGAAAAGCAGCGGAGCGAGTTTACAGGAATGTTCGCTGCTTTTGGATGGTTGATGCAGAGCTAGCCAAAAACAGAGCCATGATGAATGAAACCGAATGAACTATTGTAACCCTATCGCAATCGTTCCAGCAGCTCTCGAATTTTACGTGCGACTCTTCCCGCGGTCGGCGGATCATAGTTTGACAGCACAATGATGGTATAATCGCGGCTGTTATCCCTTTCCAGCGCCGCATTGATGCCGGGCGCACCGCCGGCAATGCCAAAGGCGCCCTGACTCATTCTTTTTACGGATTCCGGCGCTGAGAGTTTGTCCGCTTTTAGCGCAAGGACGAATTTCAATAGATCATCGACGGTCGAATACCCGCCGCCGGCCGAGCTACCGCAGCAGGGACGGGTGTAGATGTTGTTTCGCCTGGGCTCGTCCGTATGTTCCTGACCGTCCCAGAAGCGACTGTAACCGCTGGCCACATTCTCCGTCGGAATGTCCGACTGCAAATGTCCGGAATGCATCATCCCTGCGACCGCATAGATATGCTCCTGGACATAATCAAAATAACTTATGCCACTCACTTTTTCGATGATCAGGCCGAGGACAATATAGCCGCCGTTGGAATAACGATTGTTCGAACCCGGTTCAAAGAGTAGCGGTTCCTCAGCAAAAAGGGGTAAATAGTCTTGTAAGGTGCGAATCCGATTCTTGGGTGTGGACTGATATTTCTCACCAAAAAAATCGCCGATGCCGGAGGTCATTTCCAGTAGATGGCGGATCGTCACTTTGGCGGCGGCCTCCGGATTGGGATAGTCGGGCAGATGTTTGCCGACTGTATCGTCCAGATCGAGCAACCCTTTTCCCGCCAATTGTTCGATGGCGATGCGGGTGAAGAATTTATTGATCGATCCTAAATTAAAACGGGTTTCGATGCGATTGGGGACGTTGTATTCCTTGCTGGCCGATCCATAGGCCCGGCGGAGGATCGGTTTTTCTCCTTTTGCCAGAAGCACCACACCGGAAAACGCATCCCGCTGTATGATG
>JAFGSU010000005.1 GCA_016934435.1 Candidatus Zhuqueibacterota bacterium
GAAGCGGCAAAATGGAAAAAAGTAAAGACGATCTGTCCCGGCCGGATCAGGGAGAGTTCTTCCGGCAAAGGTTCTTTCACCTTTAAAATCATCCCGGCCTTGATATACATTTCTTCCAGGTTGTCGATAATTTCCGCTCCGACGGCGGTATAATCATCGTCGCTAAAACCACTGCTGCGCCCGGCGTTTCGCTCGACTAAAACGGTATGCTCATTCCCTACCAAAAGCTCGACACCGGAAGGAACCAGCGCTACGCGGTTCTCATTCCCTTTAATTTCTTTTGCAACCCCGATAACCATACAATTATTTCTCCTTGGCTTTTGCTGCGTCTGACTGAGCAGTCTGATATTTTGCCCCCCTGCGCCTAAAATAAATAACACCAATATGGTGTCTACAGGTTAATCAGGTAACCCAGTGGGTGGCACAAAGTTCGCGGATTAACACCAAATCCAGGAAATAATCAAGTTCTGATCATCAATCGCTTTTTTATTCATTTTGCATCTATTAATTTATGAATATAAAAGAGGTGATATATTGACCCTGATCATTTTATCTTCATTTAAAAACTCGCGCGCCAGCTCTGTGAGATCGCCCGGTGTTACCTTTTCCACTCTATGCACAAGTTCAGTGATGGACAGGTGTTTCCCCTGCTGGATTTCGGTCTCGGCGATGCGGTGCATGCGTCTGCCGCTGCTCTCCAATCCTAAAAGGATATTTCCTCTGGCCTGGGATTTAACACGCTCCAGTTCCTCCGTTCGAATGGATTGTTTGCTCAATTTTTTTAGCTCTTTACCCAACAGCTCCATGGACTGATCAACTTTCTGGGCATCACAACCCATGTAACAGCCGAGTACGCCGACGCTACTCATAAGATCGATAAAGCTGTAAACAGAATAGGCAAAGCCATATTTTTCGCGAATGTTCTGGAACAGTCGGGAGCTCATGCCGCTACCTAATAACATTTCCAGCAGCACCAGAGCGTATTTTCGTTCATCGTTGTAACCGAATGTTCGAGCGCCGAGGCTGATATGCGCCTGCTGTAAAGAAGGCTGCTGTAACTGAAAGTGTAAACGACTTTGTTGGGGTGGGGGAAATTCAGCCGGTTGCGACGACACGGCGGGCATGCCCGGAAAAGCGCGCTGCACCAAATCCACAAATGTCGCATGCTGCACCTGACCGGCTGCCGCGAACACGATACGATCGTTGGTATACAAATGCTGTAGATGGCGCCGTAAATCTTGCCGCGAGAATCTGATCACATTTTCAGGTGTGCCGTAGATAAAGTATCCGAGAGAATGATTGTAAAAAATATTTTGATAGAGATAGTCGATGGCCATCTCTTCCGGATCTTCGCGCGCATGATTTATTTCGGAGAGGATAACATTTTTTTCCAGTTCAATTTCTCGGCGGGCAAAGCGGGGTTGGGTGATCAGATCGGAGAGCACATCCACTGATAGAGGTAAATATTCGCCCAGAGCTACGGCAGTATAAATACTCAATTCCTTTCCGGTTGAGGCATTAAGATGCCCGCCTACGGATTCAAGACTCTGGGCGATTTCGCGCGCATTCCGTTTCCTGGTGCCCTTGAACAGCATGTGTTCCATGAAATGCGAAATGCCGTTGGTCTCCGCTGTTTCGTAAGCGGAGCCGCAGCGTATCCAGATACCAACGGCAACCGAACGCACATGGGGCATCGAATCACTGATGACCCGGATGCCGCTGGGGAGGTGCGAAATCCTGACGGAACTTTTTTTCATTCGGTCAGAGACTATTTTCCGGTGAATCGGTCTTTTCTGAACGATTCGCTTTTTTCATCTCCTTCGCGCTCGATCAGGGCTTTGCGACTGAGATCAATCCGGCCTTCCGCATCGATCTTGATGACTTTGACCTGCAATTCGTCGCCGATTTTGAGCGCGTCTTCCACTCGTTCGGTGCGTTTGTGATCGATCTCGGAAATATGCAATAAACCTTCACGGCCCGGCAAAATTTCCAAAAAGGCGCCGAACTTCATCAGGCGTTTTACCTTGCCGGTGTACACGGCGCCCAATTCCACATCCGCGGTCATGGCGCGGATAGTATCCGCCGCCCGCTCGCAGGCAACAGGGTCCACCGCGGCAATGGTCACCACACCATCATCGGATATGTCGATGGTGGTACCGGTTTGCTCGACGATTTCGCGGATGGTTTTACCTCCAGGGCCAATGACCGAGCCGATGGAATCCACCGGTATTTTAATGGTCATGATGCGCGGAGCATAAACGGAAAGTTCGGCACGGGGCTTTTCAATTATTTCATTCATTTTGCCCAAAACGAACAACCGCGCTTCTCTTGCCCGCTGCAAAGCTTCTTCCATAATTTCGGTGGAAATGCCTTTAATCTTGATATCCATTTGAAACGCGGTAATGCCCTCCTGGGTGCCCGCCACTTTGAAATCCATGTCGCCCATGTGGTCCTCATCACCCAGGATGTCGGTGAGAACAACCACCTGATCCTCTTCCTTGATCAGTCCCATGGCAATACCGGCTACAGCGCTTTTGATGGGCACGCCAGCATCCATCAGCGACATGGACCCGGCACAGACCGTAGCCATGGAAGAAGATCCATTCGACTCTAAAATATCGGAGACGATGCGGACAGTATACGGAAACACGCCCTCGGCCGGCATTACTTTTTTCAATGCCCGTTCAGCCAGATTGCCATGGCCGACCTCTCGGCGGCTTACACCGCGAATAGGCCGAACTTCACCGGTGGAAAATGGCGGAAAGTTATAGTGCAACATGTAGGTTTTGCGGAACTCACCCTCTAACTCTTCGATCCTCTGTTCATCGATCTTGGTACCAAGAGTGCACGATGCCAGCGCCTGGGTCTGTCCGCGGGTAAAAAGCGCGGAACCATGCGTGCGCGGCAAGATGCCCACCTCGATGGAGATTTCGCGAATGTCGTTCGGACCTCGACCATCCAGGCGCTTTTTCTCCTCCAGTACCATCTTGCGCATGATCGAACGTTCCATGTCATGAAAAATTTCGGCCATGCGTCTTTCCTGTTCCGGATAGGATTCGGCCAGATCGGTCTGAATGGTTTCCAGCAGTTCAACAAGAGCATCCCGACGCCCTTCTTTTTCAGCAACGCGCAACAAATTGCTGATCTCATCGTGGTGCTTCGCCAGTTCATCCACCAGCGCTGTCGCGTCTTCGATCGGTGGAATTTCCATTTTCGCTTTTGCTGCTTTGGCCATTAAATCGTTTTGTACGGCAATAAACTTGCGAATCGATTCATGACCGAACTGCAGAGCGGCCAGCATATCTTGTTCGGAAATCTCCTTGGCTTCGCCCTCGACCATGATGATGGAATCTTCGCTGGCGGCAATCACCAGATCGATGTTACTCTGCGCCTGTTCCTCAAAAGTGGGATTGGCGATGAAACGATCGCCGATTTTGCCGACGCGAACACCGGCGATGGGGCCATCGAAAGGAATATCGGACAAACCCAGCGCGATGGATGCACCGGTGATGCCCAGGATATCGGCATCGTTCACTTTATCAGCCGATAGCACCCAGACGTATACCTGAACTTCATTGCGAAACGTCTTGGGAAACAAAGGACGAATGCTGCGATCTACAAGGCGGGCACTCAAGATTTCAGTTTCAGACGGTTTACCTTCGCGTTTGAAGAAACCTCCCGGGATTTTTCCCGCTGCATACGCCTTTTCGCGATATTCAACGGTCAGTGGAAAAAAGTCACGCTCTTCCGATGCTTTCTGATTGACGACCGCCGCAGTCAACACCACGGTATCGCCCAACTGAACCCAGGAAGCGCCATTGGCTTGTTTTGCCAGTTTACCGGTCTCGATTACGAAATTTTGACCGTTAAACTCTGTTTCTATTTTATGAATCATTTAACCTCCAATACACTCAGGTATTATTTGGGTAGTGTTTCTGTATCAGGGCCTGGCGGCTCAAAGATGTCGTTGAGTTTAATATTAGCTTTATCGAACGATTCTTTTTTGACAAGCGCCACCGTCTTTTCATCCCCCGTTTTACAATAAATTAATTTATCATCTTTGTTTTTGCCGAACAGTGTTTCGCACAGCAAATTATCTTGCTGAAATAATTTGAGTTGCACACGCGGCGCATCCAGGCCGTAAGGTCGTAGCGATTTCGGCGCATCATCCACAAAAGCTTCCGCTTTGAGGGCAGCCACGTCCGTCAGGATGCTGGATATCTTCCAGCTTTTTGCTTTACCCTGTACCGGTGTCGCCACGCTCCATTCATTGGCGCTATCCCTCACACATATATAAAGGCTGTCCGCCACTTTAATTTCGACGCGATCGATATCCGCCGTACTGAAATCGGTCAATTTCTTGTTGCGCAGGTCCGCAATACTCACATTGAGCAGACTGACATAAGAAGTATCGATTGTGAATACGGGACTTTTGGCTTCGTCGCGGCCGTAATAGGTACCGTATTCAAGATCGCCGATCAACAGGGTTTTTTTAGCTCTATTCTCACCCAGTATGAGCGTGAGTTCCATCGAAGGATTTTGCAGGCCATATTCTTTCAGGTTCCTGGGATCTTCTTCTATGAAACTCTTTGCACTCTGATAAGAGGTGCGATCCAGAATGGTATTGATCTTGCTGGCATCGGCGCGCATGTTCACGGGTGAAACGATATCCCAGTAAGCGCCTTCCTTATCGAGCACAAACCTGCCTTTGCGGTTCCTGATCTCTACGCCGTTGACCTGGTTTTTCTCAAAAGGCAGTATCTTTTTATCCCTGAAATCAAACAGGCTTTTTTCAACATTGCTGTTCAAACTGGTCGTGGTCATGAACACATCGGGCGAACCGGCTATGCGGGCGTAAACATTCGAACCC
>JAFGSU010000091.1 GCA_016934435.1 Candidatus Zhuqueibacterota bacterium
AATCATAACCTTCCTCATTTGTGTACTGTTTAGCACAACCTGCGCCCAGGAGAACAAATCCTTGCAAAATCAAATCCTGCAGGCCATCCGCGACGGCGCCGATTATGCCTCCGCCGTGCTGCTGGATGAAAACGGCAAATCCCGCTGCGACTATAACATCCTCGAAGGCCGCTGGTACGATTATGAACCACCCTGGCACACCGGACAGCTGATCTACGGATTGCTTGAAGCGTACGAGATCAGCCGGAATCCCGCCTATCTCCAGGCGGCAAAAAAAGCCGGCGATTGGTGGATCGGGCTGGAGATCAAAGACCATCCTAAATTGAACGGCATGGTGCGGGCGGTGCATGGCGACGGCGTGAACTATATCGTCTTCGCCACGGTCACCGATGGCACGGCCGGATTATTCAAACTCTATGATATCATCGGCGAGGAGAAATACGCCCGGGTGCCCACCCGCGCCGGCGAATGGATGCTGCAGCATATGTATGTCCGCGACCAGGGCGTTTTTTACGACAGCATCGAGCCCAATAGCGGCGAAGTGATGACAGAAAACAGCCCCTTCTGGCCCGAGAAAAAGCAGCAGGCCCTCTACGACGTCTCCCGCCCCAACAACGAAGGTTCCCTCTACAAAGACATGTACGAATACACCGGCGAAGAAAAATACAAACAGGTATTCATCGAATTATGTGAAAGTCTGGTCGAGAAACAGGGCGAAGAAGGTTTGTGGATGGATTTCATGCCGAATCATAAAGAGGACGGCTCCTTCCATCCGCGCTTTAATCTCTGGTATGCAGAGTCGTTACTGGAAGGCTATGACCTGACCGGCGACCAGCGCTATCTCGATGCCGCCAAAAGAACCGCTCAATTCTATTGCAAATTTCAGAGATCGGACGGCACCATCTATTACAAAAACTATCTGAACGGCAAGAGCAATCAAAACTCTCCCTGCGGCTCGGCGGTCTCGTTTGCCGGCATCCTCTGGCTGCGCCTGCTGCGATACGGCGTCGGCGAAGAGTTCAAGGAAAATATCGAACGATCCGTTCACTGGGTGCTCAAAAATCGCTTCGCCACCGATCACCCGGACAAAAATCTGGCCGGCGCCTTTTTTGAATTTCGCACCCGAAGACGACACGATAAAATGTGGATCACCATGCGCGACATTGCCACCTCGTTCGGATTGAGGTTTCTCTGTGATTATTACACGCATGCCTTTTCAGACAAGCCGGCGAAAAAATGAAAATCCGTGGCAGCATCCGATTTCATCCAATGATCAGCAGAGACAAATGATCCGCGCAACCGAATTTTGCCGCCGTCCAGACATAGCCGGGTGATCCAATGGGATAGAAATCAAATGTAATCTTTAAGGTCATACTCATTCAAACCAACCTTGAGTGGGAGGATAAAATGAAACCGACTAAACTCGATCGCAGAAATTTCTTCAAATCCATGGCCGGAGGCGTGGGCGCATTCACATTGGCATCGGCGCTCCATCCCCATCCGCTCCTGGCCGAGGATACATTAAAACCGGCGCAACGAACATGGCATGATCTCAAAATAACCGATATCGTCACCTACAAACTAAAATTTCCCGGGAAAACGCCGCGAAAGTGGAACTCGATCATCGTCAGCGGCGGCGGCGCTCCGGAGATGAAGATTTTAGAGGTGCACACCAACCACGGCATCACCGGCATCAGTTTTCCGAAAGGGCCAAAAAGCATCGTCACCTCAAATCTGTTGCCGCGCATCAAAGGGGAAAATCCCTTTTACATCGAACGCATCTGGGACCTGATGTATCACCACAACCGCAAGCCGGTGGCCAAAGGCGAATACATCATGGCCATAGGGTCGGTCGATATCGCCGTCTGGGATATCATCGGCAAGGCGTTGAACCTGCCGGTATACAAAGTCCTTGGCGCCTACACCGAAAAGATCAGGGTTTACGCGGCCGGCGGTTATTACGAAGAGGGCAAGACCATTGCCGATCTGGTCGAGGAGGTGGAGGGCTATATAAATGAAGGATTCCGCGCGATAAAAATCAAAGTGGGCGGCGCACCATTTTCTCAGGATGTGGAACGCGTCCGCGCCGTACGACAGGCTTTGGGCGACGACATCGATATTCTGCTCGATGCCAACAACAAATGGCGGGCGTATGAAGCCATCCGCTTCGGCCGGGCGGTGGAGAAATACAATCCCTTCTGGTTCGAGGAACCGGTGGAACCGGACGATTTCGCCGGCTGCGCCGAAGTGCGGCAGGCGCTCGACATACCCATCGTCGCCGGCGAAAACGAATTCACCCGCTGGGGCTGCCGCGACCTCATCGTCAACGGCTCCGCCGACATCCTCAACCTCGATACCGTCAAAGCCGGCGGCATCACCGAATATCGCAAAATTGCCGCCCTGGCCTCAGCCTTTCATATCCCGGTGGCGCCGCACGGCGAACCGGAGATGGCCATCCATCTGCTCGCCTCCACGCCCAATACCCTGATCATGGAAACCTACCCGGGCGTGAAAAGCCGCTATAATCCCGTGGTGCCGCTCTACCCGGTGAAAGACGGCTATATCACCGTTCCGGACAAACCCGGACTGGGCATTGAAATCGATCCAGCGGATATAAAAAAATATCGGGTGGACTGACCAAGCAAGGAGATAAGATATAAAACCGTATGATTCGACCAATAACCTCCGCGATAGTGCTGTTCTTGACCTCAACGTTGCAGGTGAAGAGCATCTGGATCAAACCTGTCGAGAGATTAAAATGATAAAACCGCTCAAAATGATCACTCTCTTCCTGTCGATGAGCCTTTTCTTTCATTCCGGCTCGCTATCGGGACAATCGCCGCTCAATTTTGCCCAAAAAGTGGCCGATAAGCTCATGCGTGAATCAAGCGCAACCTTTGACATGGCGCCGCAATCAACCGTGCTCGGAATGCACGTGATTGATTTTAAACATCTTTACGGCGAAAGCGCCACGGGTATCGGCTATGCCCTGAGTTTTATCTGCAGCGATACCGATACATCGGCGTTGCTCGGCTTCAGCAGCGGCAATGCAACCTCTATTTGGCTGAACGACAGCTTGATTTTTAAACAGGAGAAAAGAGAACCGGCTTGTCCGAAGGAAATTTCCTACAACCGCTTCCTTTTCCAGGACACGGTCAGGTGCACAATCAAAAAAGGCTGCAACAAGCTGCTCATTAAATCGGCGGCGTTTGCGGAGAACTGGGGCTTTTTTCTGCGCGCCATAACGCCGGCCGGCGATGAAAACACCGCCCTGACATTCTCACTGCAACCATTCGCACCGGCTATAACCGCTTCGAACTGGCTCTGCATCGGACCTTTCCCCGCAGATCGCCCGGACGTGATTTTTCCGCCGGAACTGGAAACAAAACAATATTACCGATATCAGCATCACCTGTTCGCCTGGACCCTGCTGAAAAAGAATATTTTACTGCGATTAACTATCAAAGACGACAATACCTATAAACGGGAATCCTACCTCGACTGGCATTATGCCAACGGCGCCGCCATGCTGGCCCTGACATCGCTATCGGATGCCACAGGTGACGAGAAATATGTAAACTTTGTAAAAAATTATTGTGATTTTATCATTTCCAACTTATATTACTTTGAATGGCAATACGATCAGCTGCACGCTTATCGCGGCAGCTATCATCGCATTTTTCGCCGAACCATGTTAGATGACGCCGGCGCACCAGCCTTGCCGTTCCTGGCGCTGCTCGAGCGCGGCGACCATCCGCACTATCGCCGTCTCATCGAAGCGATGGCGGATTATATCTCACATCACCAGATGCGCCTGCCCGACGGCGCATTTTGTCGTCCGGAGCCCGAACCCTATACCGTCTGGGCCGACGACCTGTTCATGAGTGTTCCCTTCCTGCTGCGGATGGGGAAATGGTCC
>JAFGSU010000092.1 GCA_016934435.1 Candidatus Zhuqueibacterota bacterium
ATTAAATGCAAGAGAAAAGCAAATTTTCGCCATATCACCCAATCACCCTAAGAGGATTTCCAAAAAGAAAAATTACCGGTATTTTGGAGTGGGGCTATCCAAAAAGTAATTTTGCCGGAACTTTTAGAGTGCGCCGACTGCGTCGATGCCTGCGGCTGTCCAAAAAATACAATAACAGCCGTCGAATATGGTTAAGTGACTGCATGCCACCCCCTCATCCTGTCCTTCTCTCCGCCAAAAATCGGACGGACAGACCCCTTGAGAAACAGGGGAAGAAGGCACTCATAACATCAAATCTAAACATTTTTTGGACTTTTTGGACAGCCGCACTCCATACTACGCTGTATTTATTATGTTAATGACCAAATTACCTTTATTCGCAGAAATATAACGGGTATGTCTGTGTCGTGATATGACACCGATGCGGTGTCTACAAGTTATTTCGATAACCCTGTGGGTGACGCCTTCTCACTTTAATTTGCCAGTCAACACCGAGTCCGGGTATGAATTTGATCTTATCCGGCGCTGAAAAAAATGTGCTCTTATCATTTTCAAATGGTATGGTATGTGGAGAATTTCTTTATGATTTTAATAATTGATTTATTACATTTATTGAGTAGAACCTGTTGGACAGCCCAGCATATAACCACCCATAACTATCAGGATAGCAAAATGATCGACAAAGAGCGACAACTCTATGAAGCACGCATCGAGGTGTTCCTCGAGCGCCTGAAAACGTACTATTATCAACACGAGCTACCATTAATCGCCGAATTCTGTCCGTTTGATCCGCCAATACCCTTTTCTCAACGACGCAAAGGCGCCTATCGCCCCATCCGGGTCGGCGAAAAATGGGGTGATGCCTGGCAGGTGGCATGGTTCCACATCTCCGGCCAGGTGCCGGCCGGGTGGAAAGGAAAGCGGGTCATCGCGCGGCTCAATCTCGGCGGCGAAGGCTGTATCTTTGATTCGGATGGTGTGCCTGTGCAAGGTTTGAGCTGGCATTCCCTCTGGCTGCCGGAATTCAAACGCGACCGGTATCTGATTGCTGAAAAGGCCAAAGGCGGTGAGAAAATCGATCTCTGGATCGAAGCCACAGCCTCGCAAATATTTGGCCTGCGATTGCTGCGCGATCCGGCTCAGGACGATGCCAAACGACACGGCCATTTCGAAGCGGTGGTGCAGGATTTGACTCTGGCCGTGTTTCGACAGGATATCTGGCAGCTTTATCTGGATTGTTTCGTGCTGCATAATCTGATGAAATCCCTTCCGGAACGCAGCGTCCGCCGCGCGCGCATTTTGTATACTCTGAATCGTATGATCGATCAATTCCAACCGGATGAAACGGCAGTATCCACCGCACGCACTATGTTAAAAGAAGTACTAGTGCAGAAAAGCAACGCTTCATCGTTGCGAGCTGTTGCTGTAGGCCATGCGCATCTCGATACCGGCTGGCTGTGGCCGGTGAGCGAAACGGTGCGAAAATGCGCCCGCACCTTTTCGACACAGATAGCCTTGATGGAGCAATACCCCGATTATATCTTCGGCGCCTCCCAGGCACAACACTATGCCTTTGTCAAACAAGTTTATCCAGGGTTGTATAAAAAAATAGGCGAAAAAATCAAATCCGGTCGCTGGGAAATCCAGGGAGGCATGTGGGTGGAACCCGACTGCAACCTCATCAGCGGCGAGTCTATGGTGCGGCAGATTCTCCACGGCAAGCGATTTTTCCGCGAGGAATTCGGCGTCGAGGTGCGCAACCTGTGGCTGCCGGACGTATTCGGCTACAGCGCCGCCATGCCGCAAATCCTCAAGAAATCCGGCCTGGACTCTATGGTGACGCAGAAAATATCCTGGAACCAGTTCAACCGCTTTCCGCATCACAGCTTCATCTGGCAGGGCATTGATGGCTCGGAAATCGTGGTGCATTTTCCGCCGGAAGATACCTACAACAGCGAACTTTTACCATCCGGACTCGTTCACGCCCAGGAAAATTTTGAGGAACGCGATCGCTTAAATGAATTCCTCGTGCTTTACGGTATGGGCGACGGCGGCGGCGGACCTACCGAGGAGATGATCGAATCCGGTTTGCGGCAACGGGACCTGGAAGGAAGCCCTTGCATCCATTTTGAGGCGGCGCAAAAAATGCTCGACCGCCTGGGTCGGAAAAAGCACCTGATGCATCGCTGGCAGGGCGAGCTCTATCTGGAGATACATCGCGGCACGCTGACTACTCAGGCTTTCATCAAAAAGATGAATCGCTATTGCGAAAATAGATTGCGCGAAGTGGAATTCCTATATTCGTTGTTGCCTTTCAAAATTTATCCGTATGATGAACTGGATGAACTGTGGAAAACGGTGCTGCTCAACCAGTTCCACGACATATTGCCGGGCTCGAGTCTGAAAATCGTCTATGATACGACGCGAAAGCAATATGAACAGGTGCTAACGCGGCTGGCCGAATTGTCTCAAAAGGCCGGCCAAAAACTGTTGCGGTCCGAGGAAAATTCCCTTACTTTGATCAATACGCTGTCCTGTGATTACAATCGACCGATCGTATTGCCCGACGACTGGCGCGGCTGCAAGGTCTACGATAAAAACGATGCGCTTTTACCCGTACAGGAGAGCGAAGGAAAATCCGCCGTCCTGGTCGACATCCCGCCTATGTCGGCGATAGTGCTCAAAAAGGGCCGAAAGCAAAAGCCAACAGCAGAATCCCTGCCTGAGCAACCGGTGCTGGAGAACAACTGGATTCGCTACGAGTTTGCAGTCGACGGCACGCTCAAACGGATCTACGACAAGCACGCCCAGCGCCAGGTGCTGACGCCCAAAGGTCGCGGCAATCTGTTGCGACTCTATGAGGATCGGCCGGTTAATTGGGATGCCTGGGATATCGATATCTTTTATGAAAATCAGCTGTTGCAACAGGCTGAACTGATCGAGTGGAAGTGGTTGAGCAGGGGGGATGTTGTAGGAGTGTTGTATTTGAAATATGCCGTCGGCGCGTCGCAGATCGAGCAGCGCGTCTATCTGCCGGCCAACAGCAAACGCCTCGATTTTGCCACCCGGGTTAGCTGGCGCGAACGTCATCACATGCTGCGCGTCGGCTTTGAGGTCGATATTCACAGTCCGGAAGCCGGCTATGAAATTCAGTACGGCACCATCAAACGGCCGACGCACCGCAACACCAGCTGGGATAAAGCAAGGTTCGAAGTAGTCGGTCATCGTTTCGCCGATCTTTCCGAACAGGATTATGGTGTCGCCCTGTTGAACGACTGTAAATATGGTTATAAAATTCATGAAAATTTAATTGAACTGAATTTACTGCGATCGCCGTCCAGTCCGGACCCGGAAGCGGACCAGGGCGAGCATATCTTTACTTACAGTTTATTGCCGCATGTGGGCGCGTTAGAGGATTCGGATGTTTATGCCGAGGCGGCGCAGCTGAATCAGCCTCCCCTGATCTATCCGGACATGGCGGGCGAGGTGACTTATCCGGTACGCCTGTTGGATGACCATGTGGTTCTGTCAGCACTGAAAAAAGCGGAGGATGAAAAAGCGTGGATTATACGGCTGTATGAACCGCGCGGGCGACGCGTCAAAACAAGACTGAGAATTATGACGCCTGATGTGCAACTGTTTGAAACCGATCTGCTGGAAAAAGGTGAGCGTACCCTGAGAACCAAACATAGACGTCTGGAGCTGTCATTCAATGCTTTTGAGATTAAAACGATCAAGATGGTGCCGGCGTGAGGCCGAATGGATGAGGCTGTTCTGGAAGTGGGGAAATTTATCCTGTCATTGCGAGTGGAGGAAGGGTAGTATCGTTTATCATCAAAACTGCGCTGGAACGAAGCAATCCCTGCCAAAAGGGGATTAGCCAGGAAGTGCTCTTTTAGCTGGGATCGCCGCGCTCCACGGCGGATATATTGCCATATCCGGCTCACACCCTGCGCTTCTAATAACAGCGGAGACCGCCACTCTCCAACACAGCCCATCTGAGAATTGATGCTCGATTGCTCCGCTCGCGGTGACATCCTTTATTTTGTTATTGCGTGAATAATGGCATTTTGACATGAGCAACTCACGATGACCTCGTCGTCTTGTGTAATCCGAATGGTGAGCGCAGAACCGAAATCGATCCTTGCATTGGAGCGGGTTGGTGATTAAGTTCTTTTATTAAACGCCACTTCTTGTAATGTTGCGATTGTTCATCGAACCTTTCCTACCTGCACGGCCAGATTACAGCCATAGAACGACTCTTCGGAATTGATATTTGCGAATCCATACAAACCGATGCCGGCAAAGCTGAACGGCCGCCAGAAAATCTGCGCTTCCAGCGGCAGGCCGATCGTCGTGGGTATTTTTTTCGGTTCTTCCCTGGAAAACAATCCCGAACTGATTTCGCCCTGTACAAAACCGATACCGCCTCCGATTGCCAACAGAAAAGTGGACTGTGTGAGGGCGCGCCCGTAGCACACACTGTAATCGCCGAGCGATTTTCCGAATAGTTCGCCGCCGCCCAGCAGCCGCAGGGTTAAGAGATTTTTATTGTTCTGATAGGTTCCATTCAGGTTCAAGCAGCCACCGCCATCACCGATGGAACATCCGCCGCCGCCGGCAGTGGCCCAGAGGAATTGTTCAGCTTGCACCTGTGCGCGGCATAAAACAGCCCATGTGAACAGAAATAGTGCAATCAGGCAGAGATACAGCTTGTTCATGGCATGTGTCATGTTCAAAAAGCCCTCCTGGTGATATTCGACGACCGATCTTCAACATCCACCGATCAGCCTGTTGATGTGGATGAATTGGTCCGGGTATGATCAAACATCCTTTTGAAAAATCCGCAGGGTTCTTACTTTTTGCATTCCTAACTTGATCACAGCATCCTTCATGGCATAATTGTCTTCGAGGATATAATTGGCCTCCACCAGCGCATCATATTTTTTCAATTCATCATAGGTGCTCAGGTAGAGGAGGGTATCGATGCCACGGCGATGGAATTCCGGCACGATGCCCAGGGCCCAGATGCGGAAAACCCGGATGGTGCGCAATTTGAATAACAGACGGAAAAGGGCAAGGGGGAAAAGCCGGCCGCTGGTTCCGTGCAGCAATTGAAAAATATCCGGCAGGGTGATGCAAAAACCGATGGGTTTGCCGGAACTCTCCACGATCTTGATCAGTTCCGGCCAGACGATCATCTTCAGATCGGCCGCCAGATTCTCCGCTTCTTCCATGCCGATGGGCGCATAGCCCCAGTTGTGCGCCAGCGAACGGTTGCTCAAATCGACGATGATGCGCGCATCGTCCACCAGCCGCTTCATGTTGATGGAGCGTATGTTCAGGTCGTATTTTTTGATCAGTTTTTCTTTATATCTCAGGAACCTCTCCGGAATGACGTAGTTTTTAGTTCCGCTTGCAAATACTTCCAGATCTTTTATCTTCTTCAATCCATAGGATTCGAACTGTTGGATATAGTAGGGAGGGTTAAAGGGCGACATCAGCCGGGAGGGGGTGGTATCATCGTCCACGACCGCGCCCCAGTTCTGCGTCTCAAAGCTGATGGGACCGCGCATGGCTTCCACTTTGCGTTCGCGCAGATAGGTTTCGCAAGCCCGCAGCAGGGCATGCGAAACCGTTTCATCTTCAATGCTTTCGTAACTGCCAAAACAGCCGACGTTTTCATGCCAGTACTGGTTGGAATGGCGGTCGATGAATGCGGCGACGCGGCCGAGGATGTTCTTGCCGTCCCTGAGCAAAAACAGCTGATAGTCGCAGTGCTGCAACAGGGTGTTTTTCTTCGGATCGAATAATTTGGCCTGTTCGCTGCGAAGCGGCGGAATCCATCGGGGATTGTTGCGGTAAAGCGTATAGGGGAAAAGAAGAAAATCGGATAATGGCCCGCCGGTGTTTACGGTTTCGATTTGCATGGCGCGCTCCGGTTATGGTGCGTCGAATATAAAATAAATATAGACAAAATGTAAATGATAGGCAAGCAGAATGTTGGTGAAGATGATCATGACTGTATTAATAAAGATTGGCATGATTTCATCGGCATGGCGAATTGTATTGTCGGTTTCGTTAATGGATTATTAACGAAAGGAAGAATGTCTAATAAAAATCAGTATCAATGATCATAACGTTTTTTTAATGATTTGTTTCTGCCCCTCTGAAAAAAGATGAATCTACAGTTTTTCTCAAACCAGAATCAATCCAAGGCTCGAATACCGATCTATTGGCGATATTGATGAAGTAGTGCCGTTCAAAACCATCCATCTCATCTCGTCAATTCTCCTCGATGGTTTCTTTTTTCGTAAAATCGGTTCGTTGCACCTGCGGCGGATTCCAGCCGACGACCGAGCCGGCTCGGACGCGCACCAGGTAGGGCGACAGCGTGGCGCCGGGTAAGGTGCGAACATGATCCTCCAATTTAATCACTCCCATGCCGGTGCCGGCGCCGATGGTACAGTGGGAGCCGATCTCCACCAGTCCATAACGAAACCGGCCGCAGCCCTCGTAGGCGTGCACGGTGACGCGCGAAAAGGCGCCGATCAGGGTGTTGTCGCCGATGAAGATCAGCTCCGGTCGGAAATGATCCAGCCAGACAAAAATCATGATCTCGGTATTCACACCGATATGAACGCCCATCCAGCGGAAGAATTTGTTTTTAAACGGCGAGCCTTTCAGCATCATCGAGACCGCGACCTGGGTGAAGAGCAGAATCCGGCGCCAGCCCGGCACATTGAGCACGCGCCAGTTGACGGCATTTTTCTCCTCCGGCGCGCCCAATCCGGAAAAGGTGTAATGGCTCTTGATCGGCGTGAGAAAGGCTTCGAGATTGGCGCGGCCCTCCGCGGTCCTGGGATCGAGCGTATTGATGTCCACGCCCTTGCCGCCGGAGGTCTTGCTGATGTAAATCGTCCGCTTTTTCTTGCGGCCGAGCCTGATGCCGCGCTCGATCATCTCGATGGTGACCATCTTCATCACTTGCTGCGGCGTTTTGTTGCGGTATTTTTTCATGCGGTCTTCCTTTGCTTTCTTTTACCAGCATGGGATCGATCCATTTCAGACCAAGATCATTTAATCAATATTGCCTTGCGCATCTCCACTTTTTCACCAACCTTAAGGATACAGACATAGAGGCCGGCTG
>JAFGSU010000093.1 GCA_016934435.1 Candidatus Zhuqueibacterota bacterium
CCTCCGCAGACTGGTCAGCGGAGTGGCAATGGCCGGACAGCGCTGTACTGGCGATGCATTTTGCCGAGCAGCCGAATAGCCGAATCATCACCGCCCAGGCGCCCGGCGAGCGGCTCAAGTCGATGCACGGCCGTCAAAAGCCCGCCCTCATCGTTCGGCGCGAGGGGGAAAACGTGCGCAGCGAATTCGTCGGCGTCTATGAGCCCCATCGCGGCCGGGGCGTGGTTCAGAGAGTCGAAAAAATCGCGGTCTCTCCCCATGCGGACTGGGCCGTGGTGCTCAAGGTTCAACGCGAGGGGGAAATCGATTACATTCTCTCCTCCTATCTGGATTTGAGCCCGCAGCAGGAACCGTTTCGCGACGGCGATCTGGCGATTCCCTGGCAAAGCCGGTTCGGCGTGGTGACAGTCAAAGAGGGACGAATCGTCGAGCAAGAGTGGGTCACTGGCGTGATGGAAGGGCTACGGCACGGGTTGTGAGGGAAAATGGGGTTGGATCCATCTTGAGCAAAGCGTTTTTATCCCAGCGCAGCCTTTCTGGGTTAAAGATGGCACGTGGAATCGAAACGATTGGCTTTTGTCCATCTTTTTACTCGGAACGTGCTCTTTTGCTCCACATCCTTTGGCCCTTTGGGTTTTTGGTGAACACCCACTTGCGGGTTTGACAGGTTGTACCGTACAGGGCTTCCTGCCGGGATGGGTCAGTCCTTCCGTGCGGATGGGGGATCGTCGGAGTTTTGAGTAGAGGCCGCATTTGATCAATTTCCATTCTCGAAATATTCCTTTTCAGGGTCAAAGACGGCGAGTCATAACGATACCAATGGATCGAACCAGCTTTATTCTTCATCTTGGCACTTGGGACTTAATTTTTTTTCGTGGTTTGTGCATGATTCATACGAACAAGAGACGGATTTGCCATCAGCAACACGCGGTGTTCTGTCCGGCTGACACCCGTAGATTTTCTCGCACAATCTCAATAGCGTGTTTCTTTCTCAGAACCTCGTTTTTAATTGCGGTTTACCGAAAGAAACGATTTTGTTTTTACGTCGCCACACTTGCCCTACCACGCAACCTTTTTTAACTCCTTAGAAGCCATTTTTAGGTCAAAAAATGGCTTCTAAGGGCCATTTGGGGCAATAAATATAGGCTAATATCACTGGTGCCCCAAACGGGGACACCACACACGCGAATTGATTTAAAAACAACAGGGATTTTTATTAATAACAGATCAGGCCTGGAATTTCAGAGATTTTTGCAAATTACTATTTATTTTTAGTTTAATCATCCTACCAAAATCTGTTTTGGACAGTAGTGAATTGAAATGAAATAACCAAGATATCGCCCACGAGAGCAGAATTCCGATCGATTGGATTCATTTCAATATCGGCTACTCAGCCTTCATCAGATAAAGGCGACCAAAATTGATGCTTTGAACCGTCTGCACTCCCAGTAAAGGGCATGAAGAGATTCCCGGATTTAATTAAGTAACAGGCACCTTTTTGTATATTTATGATTGGCGAACTGCAAAGTATAAAAATAAATGCCAACGGGCAATTGATCGCCTGTAAAAGTCACGTGATGATACCCCGCCGCCAGCCATTGATCGTTCAGGACAGCCACCCTTTCACCGCGAATATTATGCACGGTCAGACGCGCATGACCCGCTGACGGCAGGATGAATGCAATTCGGGTGGTGGGATTAAAGGGGTTTGGCCAGTTTTGCTGCAACACAAAATGGCGCGGCATATTCGATTCTGATACAACACCAGAAGAGGTGAAAAATTCGCTGAAAAAGAAATCCATCATATCCAGCCATTCTGCCGGTAGCGTTTCTGCGGTAATCAGGTCAGCTTTCATGCCCAGGCCGTCGCAGCGGGCTTTGAGATATTTAGCATGGCGCGGATGATGGATGATGTCGTTCTGCGTCTGTGGTGTGGTATCCGGCCGCAGATTGATCAGATAGAGCGGCGGATCCTGTGGATCCATCATTGACAGCATGTCCAGAGAGTGGCGCAGGGCAGCGATCTCCGGATCGTTGATTCGGCTGCGGTCCTCGATACCGAGGGACTCCAGATCATCAGTGAATCCCATCTGTTCTCTCCAGTTTGCGTCCACACCGACAATATCGGCCCATTTTTCAAAATCGTAGGTGGCCTGCGAGTTGTTATGACCGACAGCACATAGGCGCGCGGATTCTCGCAAGACCGGATCAGTATTACCAGGATCGGCCAGATCGTCATGAAACGCCAGCCAGATGGAGGCGCCGCCACCAGCAGAGCCGCCGTACGCGGCCACCCGACTCTTGTCGATATTCCAGGCCTGGGACTGCGAGCGCAGGAATTGAATGGCGCGGGCGCAGTCGAGCATGATCGTGTCCAGGCGCGTAGTGTTGCGCAACCGGTAATTGATCGCCGCAAACGAGACGCCGCGCTGCAGGCAGGAGCTGATATTACCGGCAGAGACGCTCGTTTTATCGCCGCCGACGAAACCGCCGCCGTGAATATAGACCACCAGCGGCGTCGGCGAGCCCGATGGCGCCTGCCAGAAATCGAGCACATTGCGGTCATAGGGACCGTAGGCTACGTTGCTGTACGTCGGCAAGGGTGTGCCGCCCTGGGGAGTGCCTTCCGCATAAAGCGATTGCACCTCTACGGCGGATAACGGTGCATCATAAATGCGCACATCATCGACCGCCCCTTTGAAATGAAAGAACTGGTCATCCAAGCCATACCGTCCATAGCCGATGGCCAGACACTCCTGCACCGGCACGTCGGCGAAGAAATCGCTAAAGGTCGAATCGGAACCCAGATTATAGTGGCGGCGGCTCATCGGCTTGCCGTTCAGATAGCCGGTATTGCCGGTTTTGCTCACCACCGCGGCAAAATGGTACCATTGGTTCTCCTGCAAATCCTCGCCGGAATCGTAACAAAAACGCTGATTGATAATGGTAAAGTACAGCTTTCGGTTGCCGGGATTGTTGGCATGGCCGATTTCGATGATCAGGCTGTTGTGCGGCGTGCCGCTGTCCGCTTCGCCGAAATAGAACAGAGGCAGGATCGCGTCGCCCCTGTTTTGATACCTGAACCACAGCGAGATGGTGCCCTGGGACAAGGAAGCAATGGCGGCCGGAGGCTTTTCACCCTGTTCGGGAATATGGATTTCAGCCTGGGCGCCGTCAAAAAGAGCTGCCTTGTCGATACACCCCCGCCCATAGCTGAGCTGATAGCCGCGGCCGTGAAAACCGTTTCCGGACGCATCCCTGATCGTGCCGGAGGAATCGTCATCAAAAGTCCAGTGCGCGATGAGTTTGGGATCGACGAACGTGCTGTCCTTGAATATATAGCTCAAAAAAGTATGATCATCGAACGCGTCTTCCTCTTCCAGGGTCTGCCGCAGGATGACGGCATCCAACGATGGAATCATATACATACGATTTTTTCCTGCTCCGAGAGCCCCAAACAGATTGGTAGAGCCGTTGTGATAGATAAATCCACCGTCTGATCCCTCAGGCGCCTTCATCCTCTGCGAAGTTCCATATCCATCGTGGGCATTCAACCAGAGAAATTTTCCGTGACCCGGATTGGGCCCATCGGAAGTGAACAGCTCCTCCATCAACGCGCCATCGATGATCTGCTCACCATTCCACATACCTTTTTGCAGAAAAAACAGGCCGTATTTGATCCACTGCCGCGGCGTGATATAACATCCGTTGGGAATGTGCGGATTGCCGGCCGGATCATGCAGCCAGTTCTGGCAGGTGAGGTCCAGTTTTGCCAGGATTTTTTCTTGCAAGTACTGCAACGGATTTGATGATATCCCTCGGGCCGCCAGTTTTCTTTGCAGCAGGACGCCGAATGCGTAATAATGACTGGGCCCATAACTGAATACCGCCCCCGGGGCGGAAACCATCCTCAAGCTATCGACGACATACTGATAGATGTTTTCCGCCGCCGGTTCATCGCCCTGAATTTGTTCGATATCCTGCGACAATCCCGAAGAGAGCGCCAGCAGGTGGCGAATGGTTATGTTCCTTTTCCCCGGATGTTTGTTACGATCCTGCCATTCCGTTATCGTATCGGACACCTTTTCGTCATAACTGGAAAGCAAACCTTGCTGCAGGGCCAGCGCGGCGACGGATGCCCAGAAGGCCTTGGTGGCGCTGTGGATATGCGTTGCCACGGTTTCGTCGGCGTCGTTATGATACTGCTCGAAAACAATATCTCCATGTTGCATGACCAGCACCGCCGATCCGCCCTTATCCCGCGAATACTCAGCGGCTCGATACAGGTCATTCGCATCAAGGGGTTCCTGAGCGTACAGCCCACAGCCGATTATCAACAGAGTGAAATAAAATATCCAGAAGGTTTTCATCTCATCATCACCATTTTTCTGATTTGCATCGCGTGGCCGGTTATCATTTGACAAAAGTAGACACCGGAGACATCCGCTGAAAAACGAACCTCATGATCACCGCTCGACTGGACCTCGTCGACCAGCGCCGCGAATTCTCTTCCCAGCACATCAAAAACCTTGAGCGAAACCGGACCGGTTTGTTGCAGTCGATACCGGATCACAGTGGTCGCATTGAAGGGATTGGGATGGTTCTGGTCGAGGATGAAATCAAGCGGTGGCTGAGGCCGGCTGGCCGCAATGTCGGTGGGAGTCAGCCGATTTTGAAAAAAAGTCAATACCTTGTGCGCGTAATCGCTGTAGAATTTGTGCTCCGCATAGGCCACTTTGATCTGATCGAGGATTTGGCCTTGCAACGGCGCGCGGGCATAAACTTCCGGTAACACTTTGTCCCACTCATTCGCTTTCGGCAATTTCAGCAGATAGTTCAACGAATCCGACAGGCCGGC
>JAFGSU010000094.1 GCA_016934435.1 Candidatus Zhuqueibacterota bacterium
ATATATCCGCGCGGACCATAAAAGCGATAAAAGAATAACGACACCCACAGCAGGCCCGGGACGACAATTTGCAATAGGACGAGTTTTACATAGGCGCTCAAATCGTTGAATATGAGACGGAGAAACATGTGCGCTCCTTACAGATCTCTTGTTATATAATTTTGAATAGAATACTTAATTGAAGCAAAAAATATTCCGATGCTTAAAAACGAGATCAATAACAAAACCGCTATTCCGGATGCGGCGAATTGCTCCTGAAGCGCCAGCAGCAACTGCCGGGCATTGCCGAATATAAGTATAAACACCGATAGACCGACCACCGCCACAACGATATGCACCCAAAAATGACTAAAACGGAATGTGACCGGCAGCAGCAAACTGATGAAAAGAGTGAAAAATATCGCCAGAATGAACAGCAGCAACGGTTGCTGAAACAGAAACAAATCCGCCGGCGCGCCGGAGAAATAGTGATGTAACAGGTGCGCGTTTAAGAGCCAGACAAAACAGCTGAACACGATGACCAGTGCAGCCATAACATAACGGCCGTACACCTGCATCGACCGCTTCAGCGGCAGACTGGATAGCAGTATTTCGGCCTTGAGCTGCTTGCTGCGGATGATGTACATGGTCGCAATACCGGCGATCTGGCCGCTGCCGATGATGATGTACATCCACCAGGTCGGGTCGTCCACCATGGCGAAAAAACTGCTCATCGCCAGGTTGAGGGCAAGGTATATCAGCAGGGAGCGGCCACAGCTGATTATATCGTGATATAGTAAATAGATGATCATAATTATCTCTTTTACTTTTATTACCTATCCCGTCGATAAAAATGGAGGCTGTAAAACCGCTGCAGCATCGCCGGGCGTGGGGGTGATCAAGTTATTGACCGGCCATCCTCAGGTGTGAGGTTGTCCAACAAGTATTAAAAAACGCATTTGACATACCGCTGTGGGATGGAACAAACAGCCTGTAAATGCAATTTAAATAAATTTGTAATATATGTTTGCCCTCACCCTTACCCTCTCCCGCGCGCGGGAGAGGGCACTGGCTTATCCTGATTTTTTGGACTTGACCTCTCACCTGTTTCTGCTGTTCCACCCTCTCAACCGGCAAACGGCTATCCCTAATAGTCGAGGATTTAATTCACTAGCACACTCTCAACCGACAAGCAGCTGTCCCTCTCAGCCGAGGGCTTACTGCACTTGCACGCTCTCAACCGGCAAGCGGCTGTCCCTGACAGCCGATAACCGATCCAATCGAAAGTCTTTTTCCCGGCAAGTATATCTCCATCATAAATCCAATTTTTTATAGAATACAACCGACAACGCCCATGATATGATCATCGAACCCAGCATGAATAAGACGAGCAGCAAAATGGCCTCCAGTTTGCTCAATCCTGCGATCCATTGCATCAGGATGCGAAAGAGTTCGACAAAATACCCCCAATCGAAGACGATAACGCCTTCAAAGAGTCGCAGAAGAAACCGGAAAAAGGGCGGGGCGAACAGCAGGGCTACCTGCACGATCAGGGCTGCCCGCGCGCCTCTGCCGGCGCCAAAGAGAAATATAAACGGCAAATAATAGCCGAGAATCAGAATCATCAGACAAAAGATACCGACAGCCCAGCGCCAACCGCCGAGAAGGGCAAAATCGGGATCGACGCCGCCGGAAAAATATCCAGCCGAATGGATCACACCTTTGATAATGGCAAAATTTAATAAAAGCATCATGATGGAAGTAACATATCGCGCCGTGACGACTGCGACTTTGCGGATCGGCAGACTGGCATAGAGCAACTCGGCCTTGTCGGCATGATCGATGGCGATGAACAGGAACGACGAAGCCGTGCACAGGCCAATAGCCAGCAGAGTGAAAAATCCCAGCAGGATGCCGCCGAAATCATCCATCATCACCCATAAGGCAATATAAGACAAAAAGGCGATGGCCACGAACACAGCAGGCATAAAAACGGCGCCGATGACCAGGTCTTTGCGGATCAGATCAAGCATGCTCGCCTCGCAGGTTGGAAAAATACATGATATCTTCCAGCGTCGCCCGATCGATGACCACATCCGAGCCGAATTGTTTTTTCACCAGCCTGACGTCGGCGGTCAGGGCCTCAAATCCGAACTCTCCCATGCGGATGCCGGCAAAACACCTTTTGGCCTCGGCATCGATGAGCTCTTTGCCGCCCTTGACCAATGCGTAATTTTCGAATACTTCGTCTTTGCTCCTGGAGAACACGATGCGACCGTGGTTGATAAAGGTGATGTAATCGGCGATGCGCTCCAGGTCGGATGTGATGTGGGTGGAGAATAGAATCGATTTGTTTTCGTTTTGCAGCAGTTCGTAGAGCAAATCCAACAGCTCGCGGCGGAAGACCGGATCCAGCCCCGAAGTGGGCTCGTCCATGCAGATGAAATCGGCGTGATGCGACAGGGCGATGGCGATGGCCGCTTTCATCTGCATGCCGCGTGAAAATTTTCGCATGGTCTTTTTCAGCGGCAGTTCAAATCGATCCGTTAGTTGCTGGAAAACCGCTTCATCCCATGTGCGGTAAAAGCGACGGATGATATTCTTCATCTGCCTGAGGTTGAGGTGATCGTAAAAATTAGGCAGATCGTAGACAAAACCGATGCGGGCCTTGATTTCAACCTCATGCTCCTGATGATCCAGACCGAAAATCTTGATGCTGCCATGGTTTTTCATGATCAGATTCATGATCAACTTGATGATGGTGGTCTTTCCGGCGCCGTTGGGGCCCACCAGTCCCATGATGTAACCCTGCGGCAGGGTAAAAGAGACATCGTCAAGGACGAAATCGCCGTAATTTTTGCGCACGTTTTTCAATTCGAGTACAGATTCCATTATTCAGCCTCTTCGTTAAATAAAAGTTGCAGCATTTGTTCCAGTTCCGGCAGCGTAATTCCCAGCTTTTTCGCCTGCGCCACCGCTTCGCTCAACTGTTCTTCTACCGATTTCATCTTTTTTTCCTTGAGCAGTTCCTTGTTCTGCATGGCAACGAAGCACCCTTTACCGCCGACGGTGTCGATGAATCCTTCTTTCTCTAACTCCTCATAGGCTCGTTTGGTGGTGATGACGCTGATCTGTAGCTCCTGCGCCAGCTTGCGAATGGACGGCAGACTATCGCCTTCCTGCAACTCACCGGAGATGATCTGCGCCTTGATCTGCTTGCCCACCTGCTCATAGATCGGGTCGGGCGATGAATTGGAGATGATGATTCTCATAAGCGCCTTTTTTTCTTTTCAGCATCTACCGTTTTTAGCGTTATTTCTGTATATACTGTATATATTACTACGCAAAATATATGGTATTGTTTCAAGAAATGCAAGAAAAAAATTTTTTCGCACTTGATTTTGGAAATCGGATTTACTATTTTTACCATACGATTTGAGGAAAACGAATTTAAGCACGACTTTCTACCGGAGATGATGCTTCCATCACTTATGATTTCGTTAAAGTGAAACTGTTAAAAAGCCTACTGCCTTGAGATGAACGGACTATGAAGTAACACGTATTTCCTACTTATCAAGGAGGGCATTGAATGATTTCGATCAAAAAATATCCCTCACACCTGTCCCTGTTTTTCATCATCCTGTCGTTACTGCCATCATTGCTTGCTGCACAAACTCTGCCCGATCCGCCACAGCTTATTGCACCGGAGGATGGCGCCAAAATTGAGGTGTTAAATCCTGCCTTTTTCTGGACTTCAGCCATGAAGATTCCCGGCAGGCAAAAGTTGTATGCCCTGACTATTGTTCGCCTGATGCCGGGACAAACGGCTAAGGACGCGATTCGCAGCAACAAACCGCATCATCAGGTCACACTGGGGCGAACGAGTTATGAGTATCCCCCGGACGCATGGCCACTGGAGAACGGGCTGGCCTACGCCTGGCAGGTGCAAGCGATTGATGAAAAAGGCCGGCTCATTGCCGCCAATTCAGGGTATACGGAAATTTTCACGTTTTCCATCGCCGGGCCGCTACCGACCGATGAACCGCTGCATATCACAACCGGCACCTTAACCATGACCGGTCTGGGAGCACAGGAGTACCTCAAGCGTATCACTACCGGCACGCTGACCATGACCGGTCTGGGC
>JAFGSU010000006.1 GCA_016934435.1 Candidatus Zhuqueibacterota bacterium
AATCCACACTCGGTTATGTTCGAGGTGGGTTGGTGTGTCATGCTCTACACCACCGTGCTTTTTTTAGAGTTCTTGCCCTTGTTTTTCGAAAAGTTAAGATTTGAAAAGCCTTTGCGCATTCTGCGCACCATCACCGTACCAGTCGTAATCGTCGGCGTATTACTCTCGACGTTGCACCAGTCTTCCCTGGGCACCCTCTACGTCATCGTTCCGGATAAACTGCATCCGCTGTGGTACTCCGGTATGCTGCCGCTGTTCTTTTTCATTTCCGCCATTGCCGGGGGATTGGCCATGGTGATTTTTGAATCCTATCTCAGCGCGCGGGCTTTCAAAAAGGCGCTGGCGTTTCCCCTGCTGGTTCGTCTCAGCCGGGTAATTGTGGTTGTATTAGGAGTCTGGCTCGTTTTAAGGGTGCAGGATTTGGCTTCACGCGACGCCCTTGCCTATGTTTTTGATGGATCCCGCGAGAGTGTATTTTTCCTCCTCGAAGTAGCACTGGGTGTGGGGCTGCCCATTTTGATGTTTCTGACTCCCAAAATTCGCAACAGCATGGGCGGACTTTATCTCGGCGCTGTACTGGTGCTCATTGGATTCATCATGAATCGTCTCAATGTGGCCGTCACCGGTATGGTCGGATCATCGGGTGTGGAATATGTACCGAGCTGGATGGAGGTGGCTGTTACCGCTTCGATTGTTGCGGCGGGATTTGTCATATTTCGTCTGGCTTGTCGATATCTGCCGATCTTTTCATCGGACGCAGAAATCTCTCACACTCCGCCCTTGATTGCCGCCGGTCGATCCGGATCCATTGCCATGGGAGTGTTAGGGGTTCTCTTGATATTAATTTTCATCGGCATCGGATTTGGTTACGGAAACAAGGGATTCTCGGAGCAAAACGTCATTCAACCGGCCGTCCCGCTGCCTGCCGGCGATACATTAACGCTACCGGAAGCCATCAAATATGAGATGGGGGATGTCAGCCCCGGACAGGTGACTTTTTTACATGAAACCCATGTAGATACGGATCATCCTAATTGTAAAAATTGCCATCAGCAAATTTTTCCCATCCGGCCCGAAAAGGCCGGATCTTTATCGAGTGTACAGATGGATTTATGCTTTGAAAAAAAGCAGTGCGGTTCCTGTCACGACGGCGAAAACGCGTTCAGTGTCGAAGATAATTGTGAAGCCTGTCACGTTGCGCAGGAATAACAGCATGGCCATCATTTGAACTGAAAATTATTAGATTGGCATTGCATTATGAAGTCAAAACAACAACATTCGGCTAATGTGTCGTCGCACATTTGGCCGGAAGATGAAAAGCCTTGTATTTGGATGCAGGCAGGGTTGGTGGAGTACAAACTCTGTGACCGCCAGTTTGATTGCGAAAACTGCCCCTTTGATGCCTTGATGAGCGGCAGCAACAAGTATCCGGTATCCAAAGAAAGGCATTTGAAAAAGATAAATGTCAGTCAAAAAAGCCGGATTAAAAAATCATCCGATCATGAGGATATCTGGGCCACCTATCGACAGATATTTTTCGATCCGCAGGCTTATTATGGAATTGATTTCTGGTATATCAAAACCATAGAAAAAAAGGTGGCACGAATCGGTCTGAATGACCTGGCGGTCCTTTTTCTGCCCAATATCCGGGAAGTCATTTTACCGAGATGTAACACCCATATTGCCTCCCGGCAAACCTGCGCCTGGTTGGTCACTTCTGAGGGCACCATCCCGCTCTGCATCCCGATCGCAGGAAAAGTGGTTCGAGTTAATGATCAACTGCTCAAAGCCCTGAACAATCCGGACACTGCCGATCGCGGTAGTCTGTGGTTGTTCGAGTATGAATCGGAAGAAATTCCGCCATTGCTGCCGACCATGCTGAAAGGCAATGAAACAGCCGTCTATTTGATGAAACAGTGGGAATCCATTGTCGGCAATATGGAACGGGCGTTGTACCGCCATAACCACCTGCTTGGTGTAACCAGCCAGGATGGCGGTCAGAGGCTGCAATCTGTTGAGCAGATGCTGGGAGAAAAAGAGTATTTCGAAATTATATCCGGTTACTTTCAATCACACAAGACTGGCAATAAAAAATAAAACCCCTGTTTTTGCTACCGCAATCCCGTGTTGTGTTTGTATCCATGACCGGCAACAGGAGAGAACCTTTTTTTGCAGAATGCAATTCAGGGAGCAGGTACGACAAAATAGAACCGAACAGGTGCGGCGCACTTAAATTTTCTGCGACCCCTCTTCTATGAACGAGTGCGCCGCATCTTACAGTATTCTGTATTTCCATTCAACCGTAATCCGGCACAGGTTTTCACCTTCCAATTCCAAATATACCCTGTTTAATTCGTCCTTTGCAACGGAGAGTTTTTTCCCCATTCCCGCGGCGTCAATCCTGAATGATTAGCACAAGAATGTTTGGTGTTATAGGCAGCGGTTCTTAAAACTGCAAAAAGAACAGCCATGGTGCATCAAAGCGCTGTTTTTATTTTAGCAGAAAAATGAGCGGCAACAGGCTGCTGATGCCTAATTTTGCGTAATTTTATTTAAAAGTGTTGAATTATACTGATTAAATCATTAATATTGTTTATTATTTAATAACCATCACCTCAAACATCGGGTGAATAATGTATAAAAAATTAACACAATCTCTCAGCACGCGTCTTTTTCTCTGGCTTCTCGCCGTCATGATGATTGGATTTGCGTTTTATGCCTACATGACGGTCACCAACCATACCGAATCACTTATGAACACCATTTTCCTCAGCGCTAATCGGACCAGCGATGTGATAAAAAAATCGACGCGCTATGGAATGCTCATTAATCGTAAAGAAGATGTGCATCAGATTATCAATACCATCAGTACCGAACCGGGGGTTGACGGTATCAGGATTTATAATAAAAAGGGAGATATCGTTTTTTCTTCCAACCCCGAAGACATCGGGCAAACAGCGGATATGCGGGCTGAAGCCTGTATAATTTGCCATGCCGAGAAAGAGCCTTTACAGGCGGTGACGAGCAAAGAGCGCACCAGGGTATACAGGGTTACGGACGGACATCGAGTAATGGGCGTGATCAATCCGATTGAAAACGAACAGGAATGCTACAACGCTGCCTGTCATGCGCACGAAGCGGAACAGAAAATATTAGGGGTTCTGGATGTGAAAATGTCGCTGGCTTTTGTGGACAACCAGCTAAACCAGACCAGGAAAGAGATGATTATTTTTGCTTTTATCATGGTAGTGGTCTTGGTTCTGTTTGCCGGTGTGTTTATTTATCTTTTTGTCCGGCGAAGGATAAATGAACTTATTCTTGGTACCAAGGAAATTGCATCAGGGAATTTGAATTACCGGCTGGAATCCAGGCATAGGGATGAAATCGGTCAGTTAGCACGTTCTTTTAACAAGATGTCTGAAGACCTGCTCAAGGCTCGGACGGAAATCACCGAATGGTCGAATTCGCTGGAGGAAAAGGTTGCGCAAAAGACCAAAGAACTGACCGAAGCACAAGACCATATGGTGCGCATGGAAAGATTGGCTTCCCTTGGTAAACTATCGGCGACGGTAGCGCATGAAATCAACAATCCGCTGGCCGGTGTTCTCAATTATACTTTTTTGGTTATTCGGGCGATGAAAAACAATATCATCACAGAGGAGCGACGCCAACAGGTCATGGAATTTTTGGAATTTATTAAAAACGAAGTCTCTCGCTGCGGTGATATTGTAAAGAACATGCTGATTTTTGCAAAACAGACCGGAAATTATTTTTCCACCGAACATTTGACGAATCTGATCGAGTCCGGCCTGATGCTGGTGCAGCCACAGATGTTAATAAAAAGAATCGAGTTAGAAAAATATTACCAATGTGAAGATGACCAGCTGGTATGCGACGGCGGCCAGTTACGCCAGGCTTTTGTCGCCATTTTTGTCAATGCCATCGAAGCGATGGAAGATGGCGGAATTTTACGGGTAAAAATAAACTGTCATGAAAATTCTGAGAGTATTCTGGTTGAGATTCAGGATACTGGGTGTGGGATTCCGGAAGACATCATCAATAACATATTTGATCCCTTTTTCTCCACTAAAAAAGACGGCAAAGGCGTCGGCATTGGATTGGCCGTCACCTATGGCATCATTCAGCGCCATAAGGGCACGATACAGGTAAAATCGAAAGTTAAGGAAGGTACTACTTTTAAGTTAGAACTTTTACGCAATCCGATTATTGATTCTGAAATAAATATCACCCAGGATTCAATCGCAAACTTTTGAGGAAATCTATGAATCAAACTGTGTCCATTCTCATCGTTGATGATGAAGAATCCGTTCGTCATTCACTTTACAACTGGTTTCGGGAAGATGGTTACGTCGTGGGCGTAGCAAAGGATGCCTATGACGCCCTCGAGCAGATGGAAAAAACAAAATGGGACATACTATTACTGGACATCCGCATGCCCGGTATGGACGGATTGGAATTGCAGCGTCGTATTCGGCAGGTCAATACCGATGTCATCATCATCATCATGACCGCTTATGCTTCGGTAGATACAGCGGTACAGAGCCTGAAGGAAGGCGCTTACGATTATGTAGTCAAACCTTTCAATCCTGACAATCTCAGTCATCTCATTCGTAATGCGACTGAACAGCTTAGCCTGAAAAGTGAAAACACCCAGCTGCGCAATAATATCCGGCAAATCAGCTGTGGAGATGAGATAGTCGGACAGAGTCCGCAGATGCGCAGAATCATGGAACTGGTACAGACAGTAGCGCCATCGGATTCCACGGTGGTCATTCGTGGCGAAAGCGGCACCGGCAAAGAAATGATCGCCCGTGCCATTCATTGTCACAGTCCGCGACGCTATTTTCCCATCGTTCCGGTCAACTGCGGCGCCTTACCGGAAACGTTGCTCGAGAGCGAGCTGTTTGGACATGAAAAGGGCGCTTTTACCGGCGCTCAAACCCGTCGCAAAGGACGGTTTGAAATGGCGGATCGCGGCACTCTTTTCCTGGATGAAATCGGCAACATCAGCCCTAAAATGCAGATGGAATTGCTGCGGGTACTGGAATCCAAGCAATTCAGCCGGGTTGGCGGCAATCAGACGATTCAGGTGGATGTGCGCATTATCTGCGCAACCAATAAAAATTTGGAAAAAGCGGTTGAAGACGGTGAGTTCAGAGAAGATTTGTACTATCGCATTAATGTTTTCACCATCATCCTGCCCCCCTTACGCGAGCGCAAATCCGATATTCCACTTCTTGCCCAGCATTTTTTGCGCAAGTATGCGTCTTCCATGAATAAATCCATTACCGAAATAGCTCCGGAAGCCATGAATCTTCTGGTCCAGCATCAATGGCCGGGTAACATCCGTGAACTGGAGAATGCCATCGAACGCGCCATGGTGGTGGGCAAACCTCCTACTCTTAAGGCGGAGGATTTGCCCTTCCAATTGACGGCACAGTCCGGCACGGACGAAAGTCAACCCATCACGTTAGAGGAAATCGAAAAAAAACATATTGCACAAATTTTGAAAAAAACCAACTGGAACATCAGTCGGGCCGCGGAATTATTGAAAATAGATCGTGTCACGCTCTATAACAAGATTAAAAAATTCCAGTTGCGGAAATGATGTTATGGCCAAGGTGCACATTCTGCCGATTGAATATCCGGACAAATCCAACCTGCCTGAACTCGCCAATGCCGTCGCCAATGAATTCAGATGGCCGGTGGTCGTTGATGAACAACCTTTCGATATGCAGTTCGCCCTCGATGAACGACGCAAACAATATAACTCCTCGCAAATTCTGGTCGCGCTTCACAGTGTACCCATTGGTACGGATGATAAAATCATCGCGGTCACAACCTATGATCTCTTCATCCCGATCCTGACCTTTGTATTCGGAGAAGCTCAACTGGATGGTCCCACGGCCGTCGTTTCCATTTTTCGCCTGCGGCAGGAATTTTACGGCCTGCCCCTGGATAACACCCTCCTGGAAAAAAGACTCATTAAAGAAACTATCCACGAACTCGGCCATACGTTCGGTTTGCACCACTGCTCCAATTATACCTGCGTACTCAACGCTTCCACCTATGTGGAAGAGATCGACCTCAAATCACAGCATTTTTGCGACCGATGCAGGCAGGAGATAGAACTAAAGACCAGAGTACCATTGTAAAAGGGATACAGGTATGAAAAAAATGATTGCTATAGCTATCCTGATATTGATATCTGCTGCTGTATCTCCAGCACAGATAGAGATTATCCTCGATAATGATACGCCGCAATTCATGACAACCGGCGACTGGTTTCTGAAAACCAGTGGGGATGCTGTCAACGGTACAGCCCGCTATAAAGCCAGAGGCAAGGGCGCCTATTATGCGCTATGGGCCACACCCATTCATTGGGATGGCGCTTATGACATCGAAATGAATGTTATTAATGCCAATTATGCCGATAGCGTTTTTTGTACGATTCATACAGCAGACCGTGATACTACAGTCGTGATCAGCCAGCGATATACATCGGGTTGGAAAATGCTCGGTAGTTTTACGCTGAAGGATAGTTGCTGGATCAAAGTATCCGATAAAGCGGCAGGACTGGGTAGTATGGTCCTGGCGGATGCCGTGCGTCTGATTGGCAATATGGATACCTATCCCATGAGCGGACAAATCGAATTCAGCGACAATAATGATCGCATAACCGCCATGGTCGAACTCTATCCGTTTGCCTCGGAGGAGCCGTTGCTGTGCCAGGTAATGCCTCCGGGCCAAACCGAGTTCCTTTTTCCTCAGGTTGTGGATGGATGGTATCGGTTGAGATGCACCGCTTACGGTTATGAGACGGCTGTGGTCGATTCCATTCAGGTTAGCGGATCCTCTGTGCTGGATATCAGACTCACGATGAATCCATCGCCCGGATTGCGTCTGACGCTGAGCGGCACATTGCTGTTGAGCGATGAAAAGCCGGACATTTTTGCGCGTATCGATGTCTATCCACAGGAGGGCAGTCTGGTGGTCGGTTTCGACTCCGCCGGTCACAATCAACAGTATACGATAGCGAATCTTTTGCCCGGTCACTATCGGCTCAGGTTTTTCCGGGATGGCTACCTCCCTGACAGCACCACCTTTGCCGATGTTTCCTTAACCACGACGGATAAAATGTTGGATTCTCTGCTACTTTATCGATATTTCAAATTTGCCTGGATCACGGATACTCATATCGGTGCCGGGACAGATGGCGCGTTGCAAAGAGATGTGGGGCGCATCAATTTGCTTCAAGATGAGCTGGCTTTTGTCATCGTAACCGGTGATCTGACTGAGAAGGGGCTTGACTCGGAATATAACCTGTACAATAACCTGACCAATCAATGTAAGATGCCGGTCTACAGCATCGCTGGAAACCATGACACCAAATGGTCGCCATCAGGTTTACAAAGCTTTAAAACCAAGATTGGTCCGATGAACGTCTCGTTTACTCATGAAGGATTCAGGTTTATAGGTATGAGTAATGGTATTCCCATGCGCGGCGGCTGCGGTTTTTTTGATCCGGCGGATATAGCCTGGCTGGAAGCGGAACTGGCGCAGATACCTTCAGAAACCACACCCATTATTTATTTCACCCATTTACCGCTGGATTCTGAAAACACTCCCAATTACTGGCGCGTTCTGGACCTGCTAAAAAAACACCGCACGATCTGGGCCATGGTCGGACACGGACACAGCAACCGCAGTTATAATTTTGAGGGCATTGCCGGCGCCATGGGCAGAGATGCCTATAAATCACCACCGGGATTCAATATCGTCACAGTATCCGAGAAAGAGATAAATGTCACTACCTGTACATCCGATGATGGCGCGATGCACTTGTGGAATACAACAGAGGTATCATCGGGGGCACAACCAACCATTTCAGTCACCGGTTTAAACGGCTTCGACATCACCGGCACGCAAACCATACAAATAGAGGTGAGCGAACCCGTTACCCAGGGTAAATGGTCGGAAGGAACCGGCGCTCTCGGGCAGGCGAACCTGAACGGATCCGGAACCAGCTGGTGGTGCGATCTGCCTTCAGAGCAGCTGGAAAACGGCTATCATACATTGCTCGTTGGTTTTCGCACTGCTTCCGGAAAGATGATCTCCGCCACAAGACACTTTTTTGTTTCAAACGGATACCCGACTGCTTTGTGGAAATATGATTGCGGCGCCACAGTCATCACCAAACCAGCTTGTGATGAGGGGGGTGTCTATGTCGGCACCAGCGACGGCCGTATTATTGGATTGAATTTAGACGACGGCAAGGCCAAATGGCCGGCGGTGCAGGCATCCGGCGCTGTTTTTTCCTCGCCGCTGGTACACAGAAATGTCGTATACGCCGGTTCCTCTGACGGACAATTGTATGCTGTGGATGCAAGCAGTGGCGCCCTGTTATGGACCTTTACCGCCCAAGGTGCCATCCTCTCCCCTCCTGTAGCGTACGATAGCCTGCTCTACTTTGCTGGCGGTAACCGGTTCTATGGACTGGGCTTAAAAAGTCATCAACCTGTCTGGCAATCCAATACAGCCGGTCTGGTTGAATGCAAACCATTCATCCGAGACGATAAGATCATTTTCGGCTGTTGGGATGGTTATGTTCGCGCACTTGATTTGTATGACGGCACCCTGAAATGGCGATATCGTCGTACTTCCAACTTTTACTATGCACCCGGCGCCTGCTGGCCGGTAGCATCGGATGATAAAGTCTTTATCACCGATCCCGAACGATATATGATGTGTCTGGATGCGAATACAGGAAAATTAATTTGGTCGAGTAAATCGCCCGAATTCTGGGAATCCATAGGTATTGCGCAAGATTTATCCAGAGTATACGTTCGCTCGCTCGATGGCCGCCTCTATGCCTTTGAGACCAACGCAACCACTCAAAAGCTGACATGGCAGGCCAATGTTATTTATGGTTGGGATTCGACTCCATCCATGCCGATAGAATGCGAAGGCCTGGTTTACTCGGGAGGAAAAAAAGGATTTGTTTCCGCGGTCGTTGCAAAATCCGGCACCATTTACTGGAAGTATTGGGTCGGCCAATCACATGTAACGACCGTCACACCGGTAGAGCGCAACCGGGTTCTGGCGACCTCGCTGGATGGCGTGGTGATCCTGATTGAGGGTGATCCGTCGACGGCAGTGACGGAACCGTTACAGTCGCATAAGATTCCGAAAACCAGCATACTATATGCGCCTTATCCGAATCCGTTCAACAGCGATGTGCAGATTAAATATGATCTGAATCGGATGCAGTCGGTTCGTGTGGATATTTATAATCTCCTTGGTAAAAAAGTGTTCACCCGGCAAGAAAAGGCGGCCCCGGCAGGTTCTCATTGTTACTGCTGGAATGGGAAAAACCTGCTGGGAAAAGATGTGCCATCGGGCGTTTATTATATACATGTAGTGGGAGACGAATTTGCCGCTTCGGCAAAGGCGGTGCTGGTGCGATGATCAGCGGAAATCCAACGGAAATACCGTCAGAATTCTGAATTTGATGAGTGCAAAAAGCCGAGCAGGTATCCATTAGCTTTTCTCTGATAAAAGCGCCCATGTTATCTTCACATGATGTCATCTAACTACCGCCGTATCACAAAGATGCTTACATGATATGTTGGGTATTTCAAAGAGCAACCAGCCCTGTGTACACCTTATCTCCAGAAACCATTTCCCCTTTTCACGATTCTATTTTCTTTTCATTGAACCTTTTTTCTTCTGCGGTGTATGCTATAAAAACAACACGTGTAAAGGAGGTCGTCATGAAAAAGGCTGCATTGATTCTAAGCAGTGTATTTTTAATTCTTTTTCAATGTCAATCGGGCAATTCTCAGCAGGTGAAACCCGAAAAGGTGTATCGCATCGTCTATGAAATTAAATCCAATGAATGGTATCAGGAACAGGCGCGCTTGTGGAAGCAGGAACTGGATCGTGATCCGAACAATGCGGAAGCATGGTATAACTATTACAATGCCAACCGCTACGCCCGGTTTGAAGCTTTGGAAACCGCAGAAAAACAGGCAAGGTTAGGCAAGATAATCGAAGACATGGGTCAGGCGATCCCTGATACCTACGAATATCATCTGCTTTCGTTCTGGAACAGTCATAAACCCGAAGACATCAGCGAACTGGAAAAAGCCTATGCCCTGCGACCCGAACGGCCGGACCCCTATTATGGTTTTATCACCCATTATTCATTGAAGCAAAAGCCGGAGAAAGTACGCGAGTTCTATGAAAAACTGTATACCAGCCGGGATATCGCTCCATGGCTGCTCAATTATAACTATAATATGCTGATGTCGTTGGAGGAAAATGCGGTGCTGATCACCAATGGCGATAATGACACCTATCCGGCCGAGATGCTGCAGCAGGTGAAGGGTATTCGTCCCGATGTATCCATCCTCAATCTGTCGATGAGTCCGAATGAAGGATACCTGTCGGACAAATTAGCCGGCAAAAAAGTCAAACTTAATCATAAAGAATTACTGAAAAAAGGAAAAACCGCAGGCGACGTCAAGCGATTTTCCCCCGCGCTATTCATACAGGCGCTTTGTCGTCAGCTGGCAGCGGAATATCCGGAGATACCCGTTTATTTTGCCGTGACCGTTTATGAAGGTACTATAAAACCACTCAAGCAGGATCTTTATATCACCGGTCTGGCGCTGCGATACAGTCCGGAGCGCCTGGATAATCTGGCGTTGCTGAAAAAGAACCTCGAAACCCGTTTTTTGCTTGATTTTCTTCAAAACGATTGGTATTGTGAGTACGAGATTGGGAAAAACTTGCGCGCACAGATGCATTTAAACTATATCGCGCCCATGCTCATGCTCTCGGATCATTATCAAAAGGGCGGCGATGTTGAACAGGCAAACAAGTGGAAAATGCTGGCAGAAACTCTGGCTGATAACGCCGGACGCAAAGAATTGCTCGAATCCTATAAAAAGTAAATACTTTTGAACCACTGTTCTGTAAAAAATCCTGGTGTGCGACGGCATGGCGTTTAATGACCAAACTTCCGACGAGACACTGATGGCGAGGGTAAAACATGGGGATATCAGCGCCATGACGATTCTCTATGAACGCTACAATCGGCCGTTGCTCGCCTTTTTCCGGCGCATGTTAGGCGGAGATCATGCAACGGCCGAAGATATGCTTCAGGAGACGTTTGTCCGTCTGATCGATCGCGCCGGTTTGTACCGGAGCGACAGGAAGTTTTCCACCTACCTCTACTGCATCGCCTACAATCTGTGTAAAAACGAATATCGCCACCGGGGCGTACGTAAAAAGTACCATGTCAATAATGAGATGTTGCAATCAAAAGCCAATATCTCAGCCAATATTGCAGACGATCCTCACGAGGATGTTGCGCATCGACTCTTCACCCGGGCGGTGTTTGAGGAACTGCGAAAGTTGAATCCTGAAAAAAAGAGCCTGTTCCTGTTGCGGTATCAACAGGAATTGTCGATCGGCGAGATTGCAGAAATCACCGGAGTCGCGGCCGGCACCGTTAAATCGCGGTTGTTTCATATCAGCAGACGCCTCGCGCAGGCGCTGCAGCATTTTCACATGGATGAAAAATAGGTTGAGAACATGAAGGAATCGATTAACGCGCAATGCTGTCAAAAAATCATGCGGATCATCCTGTTAGGGGATGATGCCGATCAAAGCGAAAAAACTCTCCTGAACGAGCACCTTAAAACCTGTGCGCACTGTCGCACATTTGCCGCGCTGCAGGGTGAGATTAGAAATAGCCTTGCAGCAGATATTCAGCGTGAACGGCCGGCGGCAGGGACGCTGACCCGCATCCAGCACTATATGGAAGAAAAAAACCGCTTAAAGAGAAAGCCTGTCATGTATTGGCTACCGCGTATATTGAGGGTTCGAATTCCTGTGTACCAGGCTATGCTGGTTGCTCTGTTTGCAGGCATTATATATTGGAGCTACCAGCACCTGCCCGT
>JAFGSU010000095.1 GCA_016934435.1 Candidatus Zhuqueibacterota bacterium
AATCAGTGCATGGCAATCATTTATACGTCAATGGCCGACGTAAATGGAAATCGGCTGGCGGCTATCCAACACTAACGCACGGCGGACTAAGTATTCTTGAAGTTGCTGTACCGTTTATTGAAATAAGCAAAATCTGAAAGATAATAATATATGGCAAAAGAACAACCATGGAAAGATTTAGGAATGAACAAGGCGGACTGGCTGGCAGAGGAAGTTGCCAAGGCCGTCAATGCCGGTTATGAATGGGAATGTGAAACCGTAGATTTTGGCGATCCCAATCGACCGCTAACCTGTCTTGAGATTGATTTTCCTATTATTCCCATCAATCAGATCGCTGCTATTGAGGGTAATGCAGGCAAACCAATATACCAGATGTCTAAATGGTGGGCTCGTCGACGCAGCTCGGTATTTCGTTCAATGCTGCTTGCGGCGGCCATCAAAGCTCCTGACGATCCTGCTGAGGCTTCTAAGAAAGTCTGGGATACTTATTACGGTAATCATCAGGCCAAGGGTGCGTTCAAGCATCTCAAAGTGGCCGATATTTTTATGGGCGGTGGGACAACGATTGTCGAAGGCTCGCGACTGGGTATGCAGATGTATGGCAATGACCTCAATCCGGTAGCGTGGTTTGTTACCAAGAATGAATTGGCTCAGGTCGATAAAGGTGAGGTCGAAAAACTTCTTACAGAAATCGAAGCAGAAGTCAAACCCCAGATTATGCCGTTTTATACCTGCGATTGTCCCAGAGGCCATAAAGGCAAGTGGAAAAAGGTTTCCACTGGTGAAGTGATGGGTGAAGATTTTGATGCCACCGCTTTATCACCGGAAGAAAGAAAAGAATACAGCTATGAAGGACCAGAGATTATTTATGTGTTCTGGGCCAAGCATGGACCGTGCCCGACTACCGGCTGTGGCCATCGCACGCCAATCATGTCCAGCCCAGTCATGGCAGTTAAGGAAATTTCGGTTAAATGCTGGCAAATCGAATGCAAGCATTGTAACAAGCTTTACGATCTTGAAGATCGGGATGCCCGGATGGCACCTTCAGTGCAGTTGGTCGTTGCCGACAGTGAAAAACCGTATGCTGTTGCAAAGCTAAGGGATAGTGCTAAGGGGCAGGTTCCTGCTTCTGCGATTTGCCCTCATTGCGGTAAAGAAGAAACCTTTGGCATTCTTGGGCAAAAACCATCGAACAAAAAGATTTCTCTGTCATTACTTGTCCATCCGGAATGGTTAAAAGGTGAATCTGCAGCTGATGATGAGGGTAACCCTTATGGCGGTTCTGCTGATGACGATGTCGAAGCGACCATTCGCTGGAACCAAGCCAGAGCGAAAACCTGCAAACTCATCGAGGTTCGCGGCGATCTGCCGGAAGAAATTATATGCCCCGATACGGGTGTTACCATAAAGACCTGTAAGGACGGTGGAACTGTTCCCGGCAAGAGTAAGTTTACATGTCAAGCCGAAACATGTGGTCAAAGCCATGATATTCGTACAGCAATTGCCGCAACGAAAAAGAATGGTCCTGTGGCGATGTACGCTATTCAAGGATATTGCCCCGATTGCAAGGAGGAAGGTCAGCCTTATGGTGGCCGGTTCTTTATACCTGTTACAGACTCAAAAATATTTGATGCAAGCGCAGTTGAATGGGCAAATCGCAAAGACACAGACCTTGCGGAATATTGGCCAAAGTCTGAAATACTGATCGGTGCAGAAATTGGGCCACATGATGTCAATCAACATAATTATAAAAAGTGGTATTATCTGTTTAACAGCAAGCAATTGTTAGTTCTCTCTTTATTGCTCAAAACACTATTAAGTGATAAGCATGATATCTCTTTTAATACAGTAGAATTTGTATTAGGTGCTTTTCAACAGTATTTACGTAACCAATGTATGTTTTGTATTTGGAACGCTCAGCGAGATACACCTGAACCTATGTTTGCGAATAGCAACTTTAGGCCCAATAACACTTCAATTGAAAATAGTGTATTTGCTAATTTGGGACGTGGAAACTGGGCATCGCAATATAGCATTCTGTCTAATACGATAGATTGGTTAGCCTCGCCTTATGAAATAGTTCATAATGGCAGACTTTCTTCAGACAATGCTTATCTGGATGATTATCTCTCTGGCAAGAGTGAAAAAGTTTTGTGCAATGACCCGATTTGTCATAACGAAATATTAGCATGCATGTCTGCCAGTGAGCGGCTGACCTGCGGATCATCAACAGAGTTAAAAACAATCGATTCGGAAAGCCATGATGCCGTTATAACTGATCCTCCATTTGGAGGAATTCTCCAATACGCAGAACTGGCAGACTTCTTCCATGTCTGGCTGCGGCTGGCTTTGAAGAAAAAGTACCCAGAATACTTTGCAGCCGAATATACTCCGAAAACACTGGAAGCAGTTGCAAACAAAGCCCGGCAGGATGATCCAGATGCGTTTTATCAGCGTCTGCTAACAGAATGCTGGAAAGAGGCTCATCGAATTCTCAAGCCAGGAGGAATACTATCTTTTACCTTTCATCATAATGAAGATAAAGCATGGGTGTCTGTCCTTGAGTCTTTATTTGATGCAGGTTTCTTTTTACAAGCGACATATCCTATTCGCAGTGATGAGACAAAGGGCGATAAATCTCAGTTTGGCTCTCAGAAAATCGAATACGACATCATCCATGTCTGCCGCAAAAGAGTGGAGGAACCAACTAAGATTTCATGGCCTAAACTTCGCCGTCAGGTATTACGAGACGTACGGGAATTGCAGGAATTGCTTGAGCATCACGGCGAAGAAGGTCTGCCGGAAGCGGACATGCAGGTTATCCGTCGTGGTAAGGCATTGGAATACTTTTCTCGTCATTATGGACAGGTGTACAAAGACGAAGATACCCCAATCAGCGTCCTTGAGGCGTTGGTAGGTATTAATCAGCTTCTGGATGAAGAGACTGAATCGAACAGCACACCGCCTCCGCACAAGGCAGAGCCTTTTACACGAATGCTGCTGAGATTATTTGAAAACAAGCTGGAACTACCTCGTGACCAGATACAGAAATTCCTGCGAGGAACCGGCTGTGCACCTTCTGATTTTATCAATCGTGGTTGGGTAACAGAAAAAAACAAAATCTTTACCCTTATCAACCCGCTTGAGATAGCCCAAGGCTGGATTGGTCAGAAACGCAAGACCATGACCAGCGACTATGAACAGGCAATGTTTTTTATTGGCGCGTGCATCGAAGGAAGCGGTATCAATGCCAGCGAAACGTTGAATAATCCCAACTTCAAGCCCCATCCGGCATTGAAAGACCTGTTGGTATGGTTCAAGACTCGTGGCGGTGATGCTGCTACACGTGATGGTGCGATACTGGCAGCACGACTATACGCTGGTTGGGAATCGAAGAATCAAGCAAAACTGCAAAAACAGGCAACATTATTTGATATGGAGGAGGAAGATTAATGGTCCGAACCCGTTTTAATCATAACTGGCCGAAGCGTGGTTTTGCCATCCTCTGGGACACAACTGTTCTGGGCAGGCTGGTTCATCCACATAAGGTTGTTTCATTGCGAGAGTTCTTTGGTATGGTTGATAACTGGCCTGATGAATTGCCTGCTGCTGGTGGCGATGCTCTGGTTGTCGCCGGGATGGAAGGCTGCCTTGATGTGCTCAACAGCGAAGATGCCCAGACATGGCTGGCTGGTGATTTAA
>JAFGSU010000096.1 GCA_016934435.1 Candidatus Zhuqueibacterota bacterium
CCTTCCGGCAGGCTGAAATGATTCTCCAGAGCATCGATGATCAGATCGTCGGAAATATTGAAATGGCAAGCGGCGGCGACGGCGGCCAATACATTATATACGTCTCCGAGGGAAAAGATGGGCATGTGAAGCCGCAGGCTTGGTCCCCTATTACGACAGATGGTCAGCGCCGTGCCGTCCGGGCCCAAATTCTCGATATTGGTTGCATAAAAATCCGATACTTCACTCAGGCCAAAAAAAACTGATTTGCCGCTGTGGTTTTCAGCCATGGCGCGGGTATATTCATTATCGCGGTTGAGGATGGCTATGCCTTCGGGTTGTATGGCCGGCAGGAGGCTCTTTTTGGATTCAGCGATATTTTCGATAGAGCCATGGTGCTTCAGATGAGCTTCCCCCACGTTGGTAATGATGCCGACGGTTGGATTGATTAGATTGGCTGAAATGCGTACGGCCTCAGGTTCAACGGCGCCAAGCTTAACCAAAGCCCAATCATATTCATTTTTCAGGTGCAACAATTCCTGGGCAATCGTGTCGGCGATATCCGAGTGGTAATCAAAATCATAGACACGCCCGGCTTGCATAAAGATAGCGCGCAGTATTTGCTTGGTGGTGGTTTTACCATTGCTACCAGTTATGGCGATGAAGGGAAAGGTTAGTTTTTGCCGATGAGCTGAAGCTCTGGTAATGATTTCTTCCTTACGAGTTGACATTGCTTACTGATGGTTCAATTCTATCAATGAAAAACGTGTATTTATTCAAGCACTAATATTACGAAAATTTTCGCAAAAAACCAAACAGATTTTCTGTTTTCATCAAAAATTTCATATGTTAATAAGGGGGCAGTCAAATATGAATTGCGGGAATGCCTCCACCGAGTACCCGGGCATGCATGGGCTCGGTTGCTGTTCTTGACCGCGAGATAGGTTTGGCGGTGCGAATGATAAAACAGGGAACTTGCTTTTTGGGCTCTTGCCGTACTTTTTCAAAAACCTCCAAAGGTGGAGCATACGTCCCAGATACGGCGCTAACACGTGAATTGAACTAAAGATATGCCATCAACAGGGTTACCTAATTAACCTGCAGGCATCGAATCGGTGTACATATTTTAGACTTTTGGGACGGACAATCAAAGTCCTGTCAGGGACGGAATATTTAATGCAAATCAAGACCTCTAATTTGCCGTAAATGGGTCGGTTATAATTCCTCAGACATCTCCTGAATGATATCGTTCAGATCTTTCCGCAATCGGCCCCAGTCTTTACTGTCGATATCGGATGCGGCGTCATCGGCAAGTAACAGGTGTTTATAATCGTCGAGCCATTTTTTGATGGAATTTGACTGTGTTTCCAGGTTCTGGCATTTCTTTTTCAAAGCGATGATTCCAAAAATGTGTTCAATCAGGTTGGTCAATTTTTCGGGTGGGAAAGGTTTAATGATATAATCGAAGGCGCCTACGTTAATACAGGTCACGGCATCTTCTACGCTGGCAAACGCCGTCATCATAATAACCGCCATATCCGGACGAAATTGTTTGACCTGTTTTAACAGCGTGATGCCGTCGATACCCGGCATGCGGATGTCGAAAACGCCGACCGGGATGGGATCAAATTTACATAATTGCAGCGCTTCCGTTCCATTCGCAGCGGTGACGACGGTAAAACCTTCCGCTTCGAGCCACTGCTGCAGCGACTCGCGTATGATGGCTTCGTCATCGACCAGCAGAATTTTTTTTTCAGGCGTCATATTTTTGTCCATTATCGGTTTAGCCGTTTATACCAATTTTTGTTTTGTTTGTATATGTTTTTAAATTCAGCAAAGAGCCGATCATAAAGTTCGCGATTCTGAAAGTTGGGAGAAAATCGTTTTTTTATGTGGATATAATTCTTGATATCCTCAAAGTTGGAAATGAAACCCAGTCCATAGCTGGCCAGCAATGCTACACCGCGTGCATTCGCTTCCTGGGGGTTCGCCACCTGATTGATCTGCCGGTTGGTAATATCGGCTATGATCTGACACCAGATTTCACTTTTGGCGCCTCCACCGATAATATTCAACTGCTGCACCGGCTGATAGAGATTTTCCACGGTTTCCATGGCCCAGCGAATATTGAAGGCGATACCCTCGAATATGGCTCTGATGATATGTTCGCGGTTATGATGTAGACTGACGTTAAAGAGGCCTGCACGCACAAAGTGATCATCCAGGGGGCATCGTTCGCCGTACATCCACGGGGTGAATATCAAACCGCCGGATCCGGGCGGGGTAGTCTCCGCCATCTGATCAAAAATCTGGAAAACATCTTCAACATGTGACTCTGAAGTAAGTTGTTTTTCGTGGTAGAGGATTTTATTTTTCAACCATTCCAGACAGATGCCCACGGTCTCTTGATGAGCCAGGGCCAAATAATACTTTTTAGGAAAAGTGCTGCCGATACATCCGGCATAATGGGTCAGATCAATTTTACGACGGGTAAAATGGCCGGAAACGCCGCCGCTGGTACCGAGACGAATGTTAAGTTCGCCTTCACCAATCGCGCCCGAACCCAGCGCGGAGGAACTGATATCGCCGGCTCCATTGATGACGGGTATTCCCGCACTCAATCCCATTCTGGATGCGGCATTGCTGCTGAGATGACCGACGATAGCGGCGCTCTCCTTCACCTCCGGCAAATGTTCCGGCTCGATGCCCGCCAGGCGGCACAAACCAGGATGCCATTGATTACGATTTTTACGCGTATCCAGCAGCCACCAGACCACCGCCATATCCACCGACTTGACGAATTGGCCGGTTAAGTGATAGATGACGAAATCCTTGGCATCGAGAAATTTATATATTTTAGAGAACAGGTCGGGATGATGATGCTTTAACCAGATTATTTTACCGATGGGATCCTTACCGGTATGGCCGGGTGACCCGCCCGTGATGGACAAAAAACGGAGAAGATAAAAAATGTTATAGCCCTTAATCCGAGGCGGTCTCCAAAAACGCCGCATAATCTCTTCCGCGCGCGTATCGAGCCAGGAGATGGCGGGCATGAGGGGATTACCGTCGCGATCGACCGCAACCGTCGTCTGCATCTGACAGGCAAAGGTGAGGGCTACAATGTTGCGGGGATTTATCCTGCTCTCTTTTAATAGCTTGCGCGTCGTATGATATATCGCATTCACCCAGTCAAACGGATCCTGCTCCACATGATTCGGCCGCGGATAGCTGAGGGAATACTCCTCCTTTGCCATACCGATGAGCTTGCCGAATTCGGTGAACAATACGGCTTTATTGGAACTGGTACCGATGTCGTAGGTGAGGATGTATTTCTCGCCGCTTTGTTTTCTTCGTATTTGCATCAACCTGCATCCTGCCGGATTATTCGGACGCCATACCTATTATACGGTAATTAAATTCGTAAGAGAGCGCACGGCTCCAGGTCTCATCGAAAAGGGTTTTATACCTGGTTCCATCCACCGGCCCTACGGTTTTGCCATAAGTAAAAAACCAGTTGATAATCGGGCTGCCGGTAAAGCCCAGAGCTATCCAGTAGCGTCCCGGAGACAACAGCGGCTGGTCTGCGAATTCAAAATCAACCCAATCATACCCCGGGCTATATTTGATCTGCCCCAGATTAATATATTCACTGGTGGTGATATAATCATCCGGTTTACCGGAACCGTCGTCTTTGAGAATTTCTACCCACAGCTGGCCGTCGCCGCCGAATTTATGCAACGCCAGGCCTATTTTGGATATCTTGGTCGGTTTTTTCAGGATAAAGGTTTGTGCGTATTGATTGCCCTGTGTGGTGACATATTCCGATGTTTCTACCAGGAAATTTTTTCGCATCTCCATCTGTCCGCTTTCGTTTTCCTGTGCGGGACCGCGGGTCGCCAAAAAGTCGATGTTTTGAGGGAATTCAAGATTGCCAATGGTTACCGGTGCGTTATAGGCGAGGCGGCGCATGGTTTTCATCTTCATGGGCGCGGGCGGAGGAGGCGGCGGCGCCACTGCCACCCTGGTAAAGGTGGCATCGACGGGCGGACAAAACAGCAGGGCCTTGGGGCCATAATTTTGTTTTTCCGCCATGAGATTGACGTTATCCGCAGGCAAGGAGGCATTGATGATTTCTTCAAAATTGGGTTGACCGCTGGTACCGCGCATCTGCGTCCAGCGGATTAAACCGTCATTGCAGGTCTCGTTATTGTCCAGTCCTATTTCGACGCGAATGAACCGATTGCTGACATATAATGCGGTTTGCTGGGGATCGAAAGGAACCCAACCCAGATCGGGAAAATAAACCTCAATCCAGGAATGGCGTCCCTGAGCCATTCG
>JAFGSU010000097.1 GCA_016934435.1 Candidatus Zhuqueibacterota bacterium
GACTGATCCCCGAAGAGTGCGCTTGCAAGCGGCCATATTATTACTACAGGGAAAACTGAAACCGGCGCGGGACATTCTGAACAGCGCGAGACCATCCTATAATACATTCATGTTTATCGACCTGTACACGCCCAATTTCCCGCTGGAGGACCATACCGCTGTCGACGTCCATCTGGCCTCGGGGGACACCGCCGCTGCCATCCGGGCCTGTGACCGGATGATTCAGTACCATCTCGATAATCGCATCCGGCTCGTCCATCCAAGATTATATTATCGCAAGGCACGACTGTGCGAATCTGCCGGCCGAATCGAAGAAGCAGCGCAATCCTATGCGACCTATCTGAACATCATGCGCGGCAGTGATACCGGCATCGCTGAGGTCGTTGAGGCCGACCAGCGCCTGGAACAACTCCGCCAACGATACCCTGCACCAGATGAACCCGGAGGCAAAAATGAATGAGGCCATACCATATCACGAAAGACTCCTGGAACTGTTGCCGCTGCTCAATCGTCAGACAGAGTTGCAGGAAATCCTGCGGCTGGTGGCCGGCGAGATGATGACCCTGCTGCGCCCGGATGCCGCCACTATCCAGCTGATCAATCCCAGCACCCAGGAAACCGTACGGACGGTATTCCGGCAGGGCATCGATGAAGGCAATCCGCTCATGAACCTGGCAAAGACGGTGATCAGCGGCTGGGTGTTTAAATATAATAAAACGTTTCAGTCCGACAACTTTATGGCCGACCGCCGGTTCACCGGTACGGACTGGTCGGCCCTGGCCATGCGATCGGTTATCTGTACGCCCATGCGGCTCGGAGACGGATTCGTCGGCGCTCTTTTTGTGTTCTACACCGCCAAAGCGGCATTCCGGGAAACAGAGGTGGCCCGGCTCGAACGCCTGGCCGACCTGGTATCGCCCTATTTTCGCCATGTCCAGGACCTGACGGTGCTGTTTCAGACCTCTCTGCCCGACTCGGCCTTACTCAAGAAATATGAGGCTGCCACGTTGCTCGGCAAGAGCGCCCCTTTTCTGGAACTGCTGTATTCATTGGAAGCGGCCTCCCAGTGCGATGTCCGGGTGCTGCTGGAAGGCGAAAGCGGCACCGGCAAGGAGCGGGTGGCCCGTGCCATTCACCGCTACAGCAGCCGCCAGTCCGGTCCGTTTGTGGCGCTGGACTGCGGCGCTCTGCCGGCCCATCTTATCGAGAGCGAACTTTTCGGCCATACCAGAGGCGCCTTTACCGGCGCCGACCGCGATAAGAAGGGACTGATCGAGGTCGCCGAGGGCGGTATCCTGTTTCTGGATGAAATTTCCAATCTGCCGCTGGAGGTGCAATCCAAGTTACTGCGCGTTCTACAGGAAAACGAAATACGCCCCGTCGGCAGCAGCAAGAGCCGGCGGGTGGACGTGCGCTTTATTGCCGCGGCCAGTTCGTCACTGAGGGATCAGGTGGCAAACGGCCATTTCCGCGAAGATTTGTTTTATCGATTGTATGTTTATCCCATCCGCATCCCCAACCTTGCAGAGAGAGCCGAGGACATTCCCCTGCTGGCACTCCATTTTATGAAGCGTTTTTCCGGGGAACAAAAGAAATCGGTGAAATCGCTGAGTCGGCCTATGATTCAATTTTTAAAAGGGCGGTCATGGAGAGGTAATATTCGGGAACTGGAGAATTTTATAGAACGCATGGTCACCGTGATCCCGGCCGATGGCCTGGTGCTGGATGTATCCCACCTGCCGCGGGAATTCGAGGAAGAAGCGAATTCCGCCTCTCTGGTGGCGAAGACAAAAGTTTCGCTTCGAAAGCGGCTGCAAATCGCGGAGCGGGACATCCTCACGGCGGCACTGGAAAAGGTGGAGTGGAACCAATCGGCTGCTGCCCGCACCCTGGGCATCACAGAACAGGTCATGCGCTATCGGATGAAACGGCTCAACGTTTCCCGATTCTAAAGGCATGGTGGAAATTGCCCTATCACGCTGTCGGGGATTGCGCCCTGCCATTGATGGATGAAAAACATGATGAAAAACATCCCCACGGCAAGCGGGCGTCCCTGACGCCCGACGCAATCCAGCGGAAAGCCAACGGTCATGTTTGGAATTTTTTCTCTATTGCGCCGGAGATCGCTCCAGAGCGGGCGATGGGTGACGGCCATCCGTCCTGACGGATGGCACGGTCGCGATGAGATGCCGCCTTTGGCGTATTGCGGAATGGAAATCCCGCATCTATATCCCTTCCGGCAGGAATCTGCCGGACGACCGAAAGTTCTGTTCCTAAGGACACGAGACAACGATGTCATCGCGAGTTGGGTATGGCAAAACTGCCATTATTCCCGAAAGGACAAAAAAAGAATGTCATTGTGAGCGAAGGAACAGATTTATCCTTCACCATCAAAACTATTTTGTAGCGAAGCAATCTCCGCCATGTTCGTGGAACCGGAGAGCACAGATGCGAAAAAGACCGGCATCTGCCGTGGAGCGTGGCGGTCTCCGCTGGGAGGGCATTGGACTGAGATAGTCACCTTATGGCGAAGATTGCTTCGTTCCAGCGCAGATTTGATTATAAACGAAACTATGATTCCTCCACTCGCAATGACATTCTTTATTCTTTCTTTTTCGGAATAATGGCATATTTTCCATAAGCAACCTGCAATGACACCCACTTTTCGATCGCTCCGATTGCAGTGCTTGCCGCTTTTCAGATGCGCGTGATCCTCATCGCCACAGCCCGCACGAACGAGACGCAATTAAAATATTACTTCGCAATTTTTTTGCGAACGAATTGTCATACGTTATGTTAATAAAATCAATCGTCGAGCGGCCGCTTATACTGTCCGCAATCCATCTATTCGCATTTTTTTTGCGAGAACCGTATCAAACCCCACTTCTCCGACCCTTCAGCAATATTATGTAAAGCATTAAATATCATCTATTAAAAGCTCCTGTTCACCGAATCAAGATCCTGGCATTTTATTTGTCTCATGCTTTTTAAAGCGAATCAAGTTCTCGTATTAACGCACACAAAATTATTGAAAAAGGAGACCAGCCATGAAAACGCGTATCACCACCCTCGCAGCCATCCTCATCTTGTTGCCGGTTTTTGTTTGGGCTCAAACTGCAGGCGGCGGGCTCACGCTCTCCGGCGGTATTTCCCTGCCTATGGGCGATTTCGGCGACGACAAACAGAATGACGGCGCGCCCCGCGCCGGATTCGCCAAAACCGGATTCGGTCTGGGACTGGAATATGCCAAACCGCTCAATTCCCCCGGGCTGGCCTGGGTTTCCGGTGTGTCGGTCATCATGAACAGCCTGGACACCGATAAACTGGCCGATGGCGACGAAGATGAAATCGATGCCGGCTCCTGGATCAATGTGCCGGTCATGACCGGGCTGCGCTATGCCTCGGAAGTCTCGCCCGGCACCTTTTTCTACGGCATCGGCCAGGTGGGGCTTAATATGATCATGGCGCCGGACCTGACCATCGAGGATATGGAAGTGGACATGGGATCCGCCACCACCTTTGGGTTCGCCCTCGGCGGCGGCGTGATCCTGAACGACAAGATCAACATCGGCCTAAAGTATTACATCCTTGGCGAGTCCACCATCGACGGCGAAATCATGGAAGACGATGACGCCGAGGATGTCGAGTGGGAAACGCCGGTTTCCATGGTGTTCCTGACCGTGGGACTGCGGTTGGGGGGTAATTAAATTTTTGCAGGCACCATGCACTCAAGTGGAGCCCACCTGGAAGGTGGACCCCACTCAAAATTCTCACAGTAGAGTAGGCGTGGTGGGCGGCTATTGCCCATCCCACCGACACCCCTCGTCGAACCGGACGTGCAGTTTTCCCGCATCCGGCTC
>JAFGSU010000098.1 GCA_016934435.1 Candidatus Zhuqueibacterota bacterium
CCGAGCAACTGATAGGTCAATCGCACCATGCGCGGATGCACATGAACGCCGTCGCTGATGATCTGCGCCGTGACCGTCTGATTTTCGAATATCGCCAGCAGCGGACCGGGCTGACGATGGTTCAGCGGCGGCATGGCATTGAATAGATGCGTAACGTGCGAGATGCCGGCGGCAAAACCCTCCAGCGTTTCTTCGTATGAAGAATCGCTATGCCCGAACGATACGACCTTATTTTTTTCCCACAGCGAGTGTATGATCTCCAGATTGCCTTCGAGCTCCGGCGCGATGGTCATCATCTTGAGGGCATTCCCGGTCAAATCCAAAACTTGCTGCAGGGCCTGTGGAGAAGATTTATAAATGCAGGTCTCCGCTATGCCGCCGCGTCGCCGTTTGTTGATGAACGGGCCCTCCAGATGAATGCCCAGTATTTTTGCGCCGCCCACATCGGCGCCTGCGGCTTCCGCAGTTAGGCGCAGATGCTGATTCATGCCATCACGATGGACAAGGGATGTGGCGAGAAATCCGGTGGTGCCGAGTCGTGCCAGGATGTGGGAAATAGTGGGCAGGGCCTCGGAAGTGCCGTCTAAAACATCTGCGCCTCCGGCCCCCTGGATGTGGACGTCGATGAATCCGGGCGCCAACAATCGGCCACCGACGTCGATCACGGTGTAATCTCCTTTACGGTGCGGTTCGCCGGTAACTTTTTCGATGATGCCATTGCCGATGTACACCTGATGCGGACTCTCTTGATCCGCCAATCTGCAATTAATGAGAACGGTATTCACGATTGATCCATTTCTTCGGTTTATGAGGATTGCTTAATTGATTGCTGCAAGAGCGCGTCGATGCGCTGAAAGTGATACCCGCGTTGCCGCAGGGCATCGATGAGATCGGCCAATCTGAAATAAAATTTATCCGTTCGCGCTGGATCGGTGCCGATGTGCAGGAGGAGGATAAAGCCGTTCAGCCCATAGGCGTCGTTTTGTTCATAAGTTAGAATAGCGTCATAGATAGCCTGGGAGGAGCGATAATTTTGCATGTCGGGCGTGGTATAGTCGGCATTGGAAGAGGCGCCCGGAGTAAAATTGAACAGGGTGATCCCTAATTGGCGCGCCCACAGCACATGTTGCCGGTTATACCATTCGTACGGGGGGATGAAGAACGATGCGCTGTCTTTTTTCAAACCGAATGGTTCCATGGCCTGGTAATTGGCCAGCAGGTCAGCCTTGAACACCGCCTCGGTCACCAGGGAAGAGTCGCGATTGTGCCAGGGCGCATAGAGGAGATGTTTATCCGAATGCGGACCGAGGTAATGCCCGGCTCGAATCAAGCTGCGGATGAGGTCCCCTTTGGCAGGATCGCGATAGAAATCGCCGGTGAAGAAAAATCCGGCTTTAATATTCTTCTGATCCAGAACCCGGTGAATATGCGGCCCGCCGTCGGCAAAATCGCCGCCGGTAAAAATCAACGCTAACTTTTTCTTCGTCCTGTCGCCGCGAATGACGGCGCCGTGATCAACCATCCATCTCTGAGTAGAGGGTGTGCACATGATCAGAACAGATAAAATAAGTAGCAACCATGTTCGAACGGTCTTCATGAAAATCTCTTGCGTTCAACCAACGATTTCGCCCGGCGCCCCTTGTGGGTAATGAACCGGTTGTAAAATACGATGACCTGGCCTCTTACGCCATGGATTGCATCCTGCCGGTACCAATCCGGAAATAATATATCTCAGCCCGATTTTAACCGGCAAATTTAAGTGAAAAAACGCCACTCACAGGGTTAGCGCAATATCTCGCAGACACCGAATCGCTGTATATCGATACGTTTACTTTCCGATAAAATTTTCTTCAAGATGACGTTTCAGGATCTGAAAGGCTTCGTCCACACTATCAACAAAGTGAAACAATTCCAGATCGTGCCGGTCGATGACGCCGGCTTCGATCATTTTATCAAAATTAACAATGCTATTCCAGTATTCTTTGCCATAGACGATAATGCAGATGGGTTTGCGGACTTTGCCGGTTTGCACCAGGGTCAGCAGTTCGAACAGCTCGTCCATGGTGCCATATCCACCAGGAAAAACGACAATGCCTTTGGCCAGGTAGACGAACCACAATTTGCGCATGAAAAAATAGTGGAATTCAAACGTCAGTTTGTGGGAAATGTAGGGATTGGCGTATTGTTCAAAGGGGAGGCTGATGTTGAAACCGATGGAAAGGCCGCCGGCTTCCGAGGCGCCGCGGTTGGCCGCTTCCATGATGCCGGGGCCGCCGCCGGAACAGACGATGAAGTGATTGCCATCGCGCAACCCTTTGGACCAACGCGTCAATCTGAGAGCCAGCTCTCTGGCCTCTTCATAGTAGCGGGAAAAATAAACGATCTTTTCCGCCTCGGCGATCTTTTTCTGCCAGGTTTCAGCATCGTTCGCATGCTCGTGGGCCTGACGCTGGACGCGGATGAGCAGCTTTTCCGCCTCTTCGCGCGACAACAATCGCGCCGAGCCAAAGAAAACCACCGTGTCCTTGATGCCGTATCTGCGCAGCCGCTGCAGTGGTTCCAGATATTCCGCCAGTATGCGGATGGTGCGCGCATCGGCGCTTTTCAAAAAATTTATATTGGCATAGGCTTTTAAAATTTCGCCGTGATTATTATTTTGCTTTTTTGCCTGATCTTTTTGTGCGGCGCTTTTTGGTTTCCTGTTCATTATCTATGCTATCTCTTGTTTAAAAATTCAGTAAAAACCATCGAATGATGATGATCGTGTGCCGCCTACAGGATTGATGAATCGACCGGTGGTAGACACAGAACCGGTTCTGTTCGAGATGGTTTTTCTAATTATTTCACCCATACGCTTGGATAAAGTTCTCCTCAGCGACCTCTCTGCGGTTTTTAAATCTCTTTTATCTTTATAAAAAATGCCTTTTCAGCCAGATCAGCGTCTGACGAATGACCTGCCGTCGGTGCTGCGGCGAGGGATAGGTGTGTCCTCCGCCCGGTATCTCCATAAAATCGGCCGGCGGCATGGCGATGTCCTGAAAGTCTTTGAATCCCTGTACAAAGACTGGCGAGTCGGCCGTTCCCTGCACGATGAATTTTGGAATGGTAATTTTGGCCAGGGCTTTTTTTATGTCATATTGAATGGCATCGTGCCAGAACTCTTTTTTGATGATCCAGCCGTTGTGTTCGTGCTGATCCACCTGTGCGGCCAACTCATGGACATTGTCGACGTAGCTGCCGAACAGTTTTTCGAGATCGGGCACGGCCGACCAGGTGACCATGGCCTGGGCCGGCGTATCGGCCAGCGTCAGGATAGCGGTGGCGCCGCCCATGGATAGCCCGAGGACGGCGAATTCTTCATAGCCCTGTTCTTTTCCCCACTCGATGGCGTCGTTCAGGTTGGCGATGTTGTGGGAGAGCAGCGTATCGGAAAATTCGCCGGTGCTGTCGCCGGAGCCGTAAAAATCGAAACGAAAGGCGCTCATGCCCTCCGCGGCAAAGGCGCGCCCGGCTTCGACGAATATCCGTTTCGCTTCCACTTTATTGCCGGTGAATCCATGACAGAGGATCACCAATTTTTTACTCTGCCCTTCATGCAGCATGCCGATTAACTGGTTGCCCTCGCTGGTAAAGGCCACCGGCAGTTCACGATTGTTTTTCATCTACTGTTTCCGTGGTTGGTTCCAAAATTCTGTGTTACCTTGCAAACTTAGCGGATAACGTGCCACCCCATCGGGTTGACGTTTTAACCTGTGGGCACCGAATCGGCGTGGCTCCTGCTCTGCTGTTTTTTGTTGTATTAATAGAGCATTATGGAATTAAATTAAAAAAGCGCCGGCACGGCGGTCAGCGCTGCTGGGGCGAAAATCCGTATGGTTTCGTCGCTCTTACATCCGATGCGGTGCTGTGATGAACGCTATAAGTTAATAAATATGTGGTGAAAAACAAGGAAAATGTTGGCGGACAAGCAGCCATTGTCATCGGCGATGCTGTTTGCCCTGAGCGGGCCGGATTTTTTTGAGACAATAGATACTTACAGGATGACCTGGCAGGATTTGCAACGCCCCCACGCCCGTCCTGTCATGCTGTAAGCATCTTTGTGTCAGGAGCGCTGGGCTTGCCGTTTTTGAAAGATGCTCTGGAAACGATAGAATCCGTCGCCATTGCTAAAAGTTCCTTACAGGATGACGTTGGGGGGGGTGAGGATGAATGACTTTCCCATGTATTCAATTTATAAAAAAAATCCAGTAGAGTAGGCGTGGTGGGCGGCTATTGCCCATCCCACCGACACCCCTCGTCGAACCGGACGTGCAGTTTTCCCGCATCCGGCTC
>JAFGSU010000099.1 GCA_016934435.1 Candidatus Zhuqueibacterota bacterium
AGCCCTGTTGCCCGATGTTGTTCCACGCCTGGATGCGGTGTTCAATATCGGCCGGTCGCTGTTGGTGGTGGAAGCGCTGCGCACCGGCAATGATGACCTGCTGCGCCAGGCCATGGACGATCATCTGCACCAGCCCTACCGATTGCCGAAGATTCCGGGCGCCGCAGCAGCGGCGCAGGCGGGAATGGAACATGGCGCACTGGCGGTCTGTTTGAGCGGTGCCGGCCCCGGCTTGCTGGCCTTTGCCCGCGAGGATCACGAGCGCATCGGTGAGGCCATGTGCGAGGCTTTTGCGGCTGCCGGTCATGAGGCCCGCTACTGGGTGCAGTCGGCCTTTTCGCCCGGACTCACCATCAAAGGCATTCCCGCAACTGCGGTGGTCCGGGCCGGCGATGCGCGACCGTGGATTTTGCCGGCGGAGTGAGGTGCCATACCTGCACTAATTTGCAGAGGTGCAAAGGAAGAAAGTTGAATGTTGGAACGTTCCAAATTTTGAACGTTCTAACGTCAGTGGAGCATCTTATTACTTTTTAATATAGGGTCGGACCAAATTAATTCTCACCCAAACAATAAGATAGCCGCGAAAAAAGCTTGAAAACAGACTTTGGAATGCATATTTTACTATCAAAATCGCATTGTAAGGCTTTTTTATGCCACGCGCAAATCGAGGCATTGGCCGATGCCATCATGGGCGAAAATACCTCTGCGCGGCAGATTCTGATCGACAGCTGATCCTTCCTGGAATGCTTTAAATAAAGCAAAAAATGAATTCTAAGGCCCTTTTCTGACAATAAATTTAGCTGAACAAAAACATAAATAGAGGGTGGGATTAGATCGGGCGAGTCAGAATTGAAGTATTTTGTGAATATTGCGAGAGGATCGTGTGCGCGAATAAAATATCAATTGCAGCTTTCCAAGGAATTATTTTATTTTGATGAAGAGGTATATCATCATCTCTATGAAGACCAAATGAAAGGCTATTGTTGATCAAAGCCAGCGACCTGTTTTTGCCAAAATGAAAAACGTCGCTATTTTGTGTTTGCTGTTTTCAATCCAAAACTTTCTGCGCAAAACAGCCGGCGCTAACGCTGGAACGAACCGATTCACCCTGATTCTGTAATACTAAAAGGATTCATAATGAGATGGCCCGGTCTTTTTATCGTATTGATAGGCATGACACCCTTGCAAGCCAGAGAAATCCCGGCTCAAAGAGCTCAGGCCAAAATCATTATCGATGGCAACCTATCGGCGCAAGAATGGCAGTTAAAAATATTTCAATCCGACTTTGTTCAGATGGAGCCCAATCCGGGCAAGCTGTCGACGGAACATACGGCAGTTGCCGTTCAGTATGATGATAAAAACATTTATATCGCGTTCCTCTGCCATAAATCTTATCCCGGTCCGGTGATAGCCAGAGAGACGCGTCGCGATCAGCTGGAAAAACAGGATGATGTGGTGTCTGTGGTGCTGGATACGTATCACGACTCCCGATCCGCGTTCTGGTTCATGACCAATGCCCTGAACAGTCAGGTGGATATGCGCATCAACGATGACGGCAAATCGCTGGATACCAACTGGGATACGGGCTGGGAGGTGAAAACCGCCATTTCCGACAGCGGCTGGGCTGCGGAATTTGCCATCCCCTTCGCGTCGCTGCGCTTTGATCCCTCGCAAAAGAAATGGGGCGTGAATTTCGGCCGCTTCATCCCCAAAACACTGGAGACCTCTTACTGGGCGGGGGAAACCGACTTTGATTTCCGCGTCTCAAAGTTTGGCGTTCTCACTGGACTGGAATTTCCGCGTGCCGCTTCAGAGCTGCACATCATTCCCTATGGTACGCTCCGATATGAAACTTTTTCCGGTGAGCGTTGGAATAATATGACGGGAATGGATCTCGAATATCGATATAAAAATAATATCACGGCGAATTTGACCTATAATCCGGATTTTGCCACGGTGGAGGGCGATCGGGAACAGATCAACATGACCCGGTGGGAGCTGTCTTTCCCCGAGAAGCGCAAGTTTTTTCTGGAAGGCGGTGAGTTATTTCAAAGCCGGATTAAACCATTCTATTCACGGCGCATCGGCGAGATCAACTTTGGCGGCAAAGCCATCGGCAAGACCGGCCCATACACCTTTGCCGTCATCGGCGTCAATGCCAAATCGACCGGGGATAATCCGCTTACATCCAAAGATGAATCTTTTCCGGAATACAATATCGGCGTCGTCCGCCTCAAGCGAGATGTATTGAAAAGCTCGACGATCGGCATGACGCTGATCGACAAAGAGTGGCACGGCGGATACAATCGCGTGCTGAGTCTGGATGGTGTGTTTAATCTTCCCTATCAGCTCTATCTTACAACCCAATTCGTCACCGGCGCGCCGGGCCCGCTGAAAAACAATTACGGTGGTTTTATAAGATTGGCTCGAGAAAATAATTTGTATCATTATCATCTCCGCTACACCGAGTATGCGGAAAATTTCAAAGAGAGCGTGAACGGCGTCGGTTTTATCACCGACGATGACCGTCGCGAACTGGATTCGGCAGTGGAGTACAAATGGTGGCTGAAAAGATCGGGGATCGAATTCATCCAGTATGCCTCCAATTATAATTGTTATTGGGCCAAGACCAGCCACACGCTGCGCAGCTGGGAAATCGTCCAGGAATGGGAAGTTTATCTGACCAGTAAATTCAGCGGTGAGATCGGTCTTGTTCGGGAATATCAACTGTTTGAAAAAGGCTTTGATAATTCAGATCTAAAGGTGACTGCCGGCTACAATACCGAAGAATGGTCATCCAGCGAAGTATCCTACCAATTCGGCAAAAACTTCGATTTAGACTACTGGATGGCCATCGGCGAGACACGATTCAAAATTCATAACAAATTATCGCTAGAGTACGAGCTGCGCAAATTACATTTTAATCCTGATCCGGATAACGAAAGCACCTGGCTGAATATTGCGACGTTCAACTATCAGTTTACACCGGACTTGTTCGTTCGATTATTCGCCCAGCACCGTACGGAAAACAATCGTGTGTATGTTTACGGACTGTTTGGCTGGAGATTCAAACTGCCCAATAGCGCCGTCTATTTTGTCTACACCCGGGATGATTTTAATCGACCTGGACTGGTAAGAACTCGTGCCGAGATTTTGTTTTTCAAGCTGGCCTATGATTTTTCATTTTAAATCATCCAATGGATACGAGGAAAGACACATATCCCTGATGATTCAGGGGCATGCTCGGAAAATAAAAAAAGTTTCAGCGTGTGGCTTGCCGCACCCTTTATTTTTTGGATGGTTTTTGTTTTAGAGTGCCGTGTTTCGCGTGCTCAATTAGGAGTTAATGTCAAATTTAGGCGCTTAATCGCCACCCAGAGGAAAGCCAAAATAACTTGATAAAATCGGTTTGCATTCCGCGCCGATACAAATTTAAAAAATGGGTCGGACCAAATTAATTCTCACCGAAACAAGAGGATAGACGCGTAAAAAGCTTGAAAATACGCCTTGGAATTCATATTTTGCCGTAAGAATCACATTTTAAGGCCTTTTTATGCCACGCGCAAATCGAGGCATTGGCAGTTGTCCTACTCGCAAGTGACGCCCTTGAAAGCCGTATAACCAAGCAGCATAGTCCACATGCAGCAATATTCGAAAGTTCGCTGGTCTCTGCTCGCGAATCACTTTGCAGCTTAGTATTTCAAGGCGGCACGCTGTTGGCCGCCGGCGTTATACCTCTTGATATTTAACGTGGTCCGTTATATATTTTTATATGATAAAATCATTTAAAAATAAAGACACAGAACTCATTTATAATCGACAAATATCTCGGAGATTCCCGTCGGATATTTAACGTATTGCATTGCGAAAATTAAGGAGGCATCTCCATGATTGCACCAGAAAATAAGCTTGAAGTGACAGACCGGTACCGGGAAGGACCGGCGCTGTTAGAGGATGCCGTCAGGAATCTGACAGATGCCGATTTGGATGCGACGCCTTCCGCAGGCGGTTGGTCGATACGGCAGATCGTGCATCACATTGTCGACGGAGATGATATCTGGAAGCTTTACATCAAAATGGCTCTGGGCAATGAGCAGGCAGAGTTTTCACTCGGATGGTACTGGGAAATGTCGCAGCAGACATGGGGAGATCGATGGGCTTACAGCCGCAGATCCCTTGTAGAGTCGCTGTCTTTCTTGAAAGCCAGCAGGACGCACATCCTCCAGCTCCTTGAGAGCATCCCCGATGCATGGGAGCACGCCGCAGTGGTGCGCAAACCGGACGGTACGATTGAAAAGGTCCCGGTCGGATATGTCATCCAGATGCAGGCGGATCACGTGCTGCATCATATCAAGCGGATACGCGAGATATTGCATGAACGCGGTGACGCCCGACCATCCTGCGAAACAGATGCGCCGCATGGATCGTAAAGTTGGTCCAATCAGCTAACGCTCATAAATCAATTTGCGGTTCAATATTTCCCGGCGACACGCTGTTGGCCGCTGCCGTCAATTGGTTCGGAATAATAAACGATACCTTTGCCCATACGAAAGCATACCATGAAACAGTTGGACCACCTATTCATTGACTACCCGGTCTCACGCCTGGCAACAACAGATGTGGGCCGCTTCGGACTCAAGAAGCATTATATGTTCGGCCTCTTCGAGGTCGACATTACAGTCGCAAGACAGCACCTTCGGCAACTCAGACGTGATGGTCAGGGTATTTCATTCACCGCCTGGATGATAAAGACAATAGGGGACTGCGTCGCCCGAAATCCGCTTGTACATGCCCTGCAATGGAAGAAGCATACGCTGATTGCATTCCATGATGTAGATATTGCCATTCCAGTTGAGCGTATCGTAGATGGGAAGGGTGTCCCTCTGCCGTTATTGATCAAGCAAACAAATCTGCGAACAGCGCACGATATTCATCATGAAATCCAGGAGGCATTGCAAAAACGAGTATCTGATGAAAAGGATTTCATTTTGAGTGAACACACCTTCTCGAAGGCGTCCCTTCGGGCCTACTATTCAGTTCCTCAAGCCATACGATTATTCATTTGGAGGCGGCTTTTTTCCAATCCCTTTCGCACTCGACGGCATTCCGGCACCGTAATGGTAACCACCGTAAATGCGATCGGCAATTCTCCGGGATGGATTTTACCCAGTCGCACAATTCATAATCTTGCCGTGTCTCTTGGATCGATCAGCAAAAAGCCGTGGGTGGTCGGCGGTGAACTCGCCGTGCGTGATATATTGAATCTGACAGTGACATTTAACCATGATGTCATTGATGGTGTGCCTGCACGAAGGTTTGTACAAGACTTGATTAGACATATAGAGTGCCCTGGAGCGAATAATTGACCTGTTTGACGATCTCGAAAAATATCCAACCGCACATTGAATCAGTTTTTATGCAATCGGTTTTGTGGCTGATTTTTTGTCGAACGACTGACTCCTTCCCCCGCCGACGATGGCGAGGACTATTTAATTCGAACCTCCGGATGCCTGCAACACCTGATGTACGAACTTAAAACTGCTCTCATAAATAGCATTGTAATACCAGCCGTCGAACGGCGGCGGCACACCTTGCGACTTTAGCTCTTCTACACTCCTGTTTTCATCCAGACAGCGCTGTGCGCTCTGCAGCAAACCCTGCAGATAGTCGGCCATGCGCGTCAGACAACCGTCATCGCACAACGGACCGTGCCCCGGCAGCACTCTATCGACGGGCAACTGCTGCATCTTTTTGATGATCTTCAGCCAATTCTGCGGGGAACTCTCGCTGAGAAACGGGTGCATGCCGTTCATGACAATGTCGCCGGTGAAGAGGATTTTATCCTCCGGCAGGTAGAGAAAAATATCACCCGGCGTGGAGGCGTGGCCGTAGAAAAGCAGCCGCGCGGTGCGCGTTTCGCCGTTCAGTATCAGTTCGTGGCTAAACGTCATGGTCGGCGCGACAATGCGCAAATCCGGATAGCTGGCGGCCAATCCCCGATAATAACCGATATTCCACAGCGTCTCCTCGCGCGCTTTTTTATCCGTTTCCATCCGCAGCGACGAATCCAATTTTGCCAGCCGCTGTTGCACTAACGCTGCCAGTTCGGTTGCGTCATCCTTAGGCCGGTTTTCGAGGATGGCCCGGCGGGTATATTCGGAACTGATGATGATCGTGCCTTGACCAAAGAGCTGGTTGCCCCAGGTGTGGTCTTTATGGTAATGGCTGTTGGCGACAAAAGCGATGTCGTGACCTGTGAGTTCTTTTGCCGCCGCAATGAGTTCTCGCGTTCCCGCCTGCGACAGGCCGGTGTCGAAGATCAACACCTGTCCGCCGAGGTCGACGATGCCGGCGTTGCTCACCGATCCGCCGTCGGGCCGGGCAATGGCGGCATAGACTCCGTCAGTTAATTTTTCGAATACAAAACAGTCAGGTTGTACTATTTGCCCTGTTGCCAGAGTAGAGAAGATTAAAAGATACAATAGAGATAAATTTCTCATATTTTTTCTCCGTTTAAACATATTTGCGGTTTTCTATCCAGAGATTTCCCGGTTTAGTGAAGATGAAAAAGATTTTATGCCACTGATGTGCAGTAGAGTAGGCGTGGTGGGCGGCTATTGCCCATCCCACCGACACCCCTCGTCGAACCGGACGTGCAGTTTTCCCGCATCCGGCTC
>JAFGSU010000100.1 GCA_016934435.1 Candidatus Zhuqueibacterota bacterium
AAACCTGGTCGGGGCGCGAGCGCAGGATCGGACAAATAGTCCCTGCCGTGACAGGCGCCTGATGCGCCAGGGCTTGCAGAGTTGGGACCGCCATAATGGGGCACCCAACGGCAAAAGCTATTCCCTTCGCCGTCGATAGTCCGATCCGCAGACCGGTGAATGAACCCGGGCCGATGGAAACCGCAATGCCGTTCAGCTGGCCGGCCTCTACCTGTGCATCCTGCCATATTTTTTCGATGGAAGCTGTCAGGACGCGGGCATGGATATTTTTCATATTGCTGCGATATTCACACAAGAGCACGCCGTCCCGCGCCAGCGCGACACCGCATACCTGGGTCGCTGTTTCAATCCCGAGTATGATCATGCTGATAAGCCTCTATCAACCGCTGGTCCTGCGGTGAAAATTTTGTCGCCGTATCATCCTGCCCGGCACCGCGCGGGCGATTTCCATCTTTGTACCTGTCGTTCTCTCCGGCCTCTGTATGCTGTAAATCGGTTGCGCCGGCCTGGCGACTGAATCGCCCGAATGCTTTTTCATTTGCATGGTAGAGTTGAATGCGAAAATGATGCGCCGGCAATAAAGTTTCTACGACCTGCGGCCATTCCACCAGACAGATGCCATCGCCATAGAAATAGTCCGCTATCCCTAAATCGTGCAATTCGTTGGGCTCTTGAATGCGATAGAAATCAAAATGGAACACCGGTACGCGGCCGTGATATTCGTTAATCAGCGTGAATGACGGACTGGTAATGAGTTCGGTCACCTGCAGTCCGGTGCATATGCCGCGAATGCAGGTTGTTTTACCGCTGCCGAGATTGCCGCTGAGAGCGATGACATCCGCGGGCCCCAAGCGCTGGGCAAACCGACTGCCGAAATCAATGGTTTGTTGCGGCGTATGGGTGATGATCCGATCCAACAGTCTGTATGCAGCGAACTTGTTCATTCGGGTATAACTCTGTTGCTATTGGTCTTCGTCATCCTATTTTGCTTCCAGGGTAATAATCGGTAAAATCATTTCCTCCATCGATATACCGCCGTGTTGAAGACTATCGGCATAGTAATTGAGGTAGTAATGGTAATTTGTCGGATAGACGAAATAAAAGTCTTCTTTGGCGATGAGATAATTGGTATTCATGCCGCGCGCCGGCAGTTTAAACCGTTTAGGATCGCGAATGACCATGGCGTGTTTGGCATCCGCCTTGATGTTGCGGCCGTACTTGTAGCGCAGACTGGTGGAGGTTTCGCGATCGCCGATTACTTTGGCGCCGCGTAAACCGCGAATGCTGCCATGGTCGGAAGTTATGATGACCGTGTGGCCGCTATCCGCCAGCTGTCGCAGCGCTTGAAAAATATGGGAATGCTCAAACCACGATTTGGTCATGGAGCGATAAGCCGCTTCATTCGGAATCATCTCTTTGATGAGGTCCGATGAACTCCGGGTATGAGCTAAAATATCGACGAAATTTAGAACGATGGCCGAAAGGGGGACGTCGGCGAATTCCTGAATTTTTCGGGCAATGGAGCGATGTTCCTGCATATCGAGGATTTTGGCGTATTTGGAGCCGGGTTTTAATTCAATTTTGTGCCGACGCAATTGATCTTCCAACAGCGCGTGTTCGTGGCGGTTGCAGCTTACGTCGTCATTCTCATCTCCGTTCACCCATAATTCCGGCAGATGTTCTTCAATTTGCCCGGGGAATAATCCGCTAAAAATGGCATTGCGCGCATAGGGCGTGGCGGTCGGCAGAATGGAGAAATAATAATCGCGATGAATGCGAAAATATTGCCTGAGGATGGGTTCCACCACCAGCCATTGATCGAGGCGTAAATTATCGATGACCAGCAGCAGAACATGGATGCCCTTTTGAACAAAAGGAAAGACGTATCTTGGTACGATATCGACGGACAGGGAAGGCCGATTGCTGCTGTAGAGCCATTTTTCATAATTTTTTTCGATGAAACGGCCGAACTCGGCGTTGCACTCGCGTTTTTGATCGTACAGGGTTTGTTTCAGACCCAGATCGGGATGTTGATCCAATTCCAGGTCATATTCGCATAGTTTGAGATGAATGTCGATCCAGTCGTGCCAGGTGACATCCCCGATGAGTTGTCTGGCGATTTGAGAGAACTCGAAGGTGTAATCGCGCGAAATTCGCGCCCCGGCGATTTTTTGTCGTTCCAAAATTTTCTTGCACACCAGTAAAATTTGACTGGGATTCACCGGTTTGGTCAGATAATCGTCGATTCGGGCGCCGATGGCTTCTTCCATCAACGATTCTTCTTCGTTTTTGGTCACCATAATCACCGGCAGCCCGGGCTTGATATTCTTGAATTCGTTCAGAGCCGTCAATCCGTCCATACCGTTGAGCATTTCATCTAACAACATCAAGTCAAAATCGTTCTCTTTAATCAGGACGATGGCATCTTCGGCGTTGGTGACTGTTCGCACAACGTAGCCTTTTTCTTCAAGGAACAGAACATGGGGACGCAGCAGATCGATTTCATCATCGACCCAAAGTATTTGTCCTTTTTCTTTTGCCAAAACATCCTCCTGTGTTAGCTGCGGTTGCGCATGAACGGGGCGAACAAAACATCGAGAACGACTGCTCATACTGTCGTTTGTTTGTCCGCCAGTGGCGAACCGGTGTAAAACGCCCTGTCGAGTATCCGGATGAGCGGTGTAGAAAAATTTCAGGCTGCTTCACTGGCTATTGGTGAATGGGAGCGTAAATCTCTTAACAAGTAAGGTAATCATTTTTTCATATTCAGTCAATTAATTTATTTCTTTTATGATGCTCGCATCACAATGAAATAATTGTAAAAAAAGCATAAAATTGAAAAAAAAGAATTGAAATTTTGATAAAAAATATTTTTATTATAGGCTAAATTTAAGCAGGGTGCATATCAAAATTTAAGGATTCATGTGCTGACATCACTCGAACATAACGGTGTAATCATACCGCCGCCACCGCCTTATCGGGGCTTGGCGATTGTATGTCGCGGCCAAAAAATAATCCTATCGCCGCAACAGGAAGAGATGGCGCTGGCCTGGGTGAAGAAATTGGGCACCGAATATGTAGAGGATACGGTTTTTGTGCGCAATTTCTTGACGGATTTTAGCCGCGCTTTAGGGATCGAACCGGCCTTGAAGATCGACGAAATTGAGTTCGCTGAAGTAGAAAAAGGTGTGGATGAGGAACGAGCGCGCAAAGAGGCGTTGAGCAAAGAGGAGCGCAAGGCTCAGGCGGCCGAACGTAAACGCCAGCGTGAGGCGCTGAAAGAGCAATATGGCTATGCCATTGCCGATGGTGAGCGCATTGAACTGGCCAATTATATGGTCGAACCCAGTTCCATTTTTATGGGCCGCGGCAAACATCCGCTTCGTGGTCGCTGGAAGCAGGGCGCTGCGCAGCGGGATGTAATCCTCAATTTGAGTCCGGATGCGCCGCGACCGCCCGGAGAATGGGCTGAAATCGTCTGGCAGCCGGAGAATCTCTGGGTGGCCAAGTGGACGGATAAATTGAGTGATAAAGTCAAATACATCTGGCTGCACGATACCGCACCCATCAAACAGGCGCGGGAGGCGCAAAAGTTTGATAAAGCCAATGAACTGGCCAAACAGATCGACCAGGTGCGCGCCTTTATCGAAGCCGGTTTGACCAGTGAAAATGCAAAACGTCGAAAAATTGCTACTGCCTGTTATCTGATCGATAAATTGTGTTTGCGCGTCGGGGATGAAAAGGATCCCGATGAAGCCGATACCGTCGGCGCCACGACGCTGCGCCCCGAACATGTGAAACTGTTGCCCGACGGCAACGTTGAGTTTCGTTTCCTCGGCAAGGACTCGGTGCTGTGGCATAAAAAAATTCAGCT
>JAFGSU010000101.1 GCA_016934435.1 Candidatus Zhuqueibacterota bacterium
AGCGTCTGACCTTCTTTTTGTAGAAGAAGATCCTGCAGTAATCGTATCATTTGATTCACGGCAGCATCCCTTCTTTGAATAAACGTAACCTTCCATGTACTCACGGAAGATTCAAATTTACCCTCATACGACGAATGCGTGATAATAGAAATAGGATGGAATTTCTATTTATAAGGCACCCGCGATTTCGGTGAGCACGCCGACGATCGCATCTCCCAAAAGACCTATAGCGACGATGGCAGCTACAGCGATCAAGATCAGAATCAAAGCATATTCAGAAAGCGTTTGTCCTTCTTCGCTTTTGAACAGACCCCCTAACCAATTCATTAGATTCTGCATGACACGTCCCTTTCACATTGCCTTGACCTGGAAGGTGTTATTCCACGCCAAGAATTCAGAATGTTACATACCCCCTTCCAATTAAACCGGCCTCAAAGGCCCCTGCTACTCCTTTTTGAATGCCGCTGCATCACCTCCTTTTAAAATTAACGATTCAAATGTTTCAAACAGGCACAAAATTGATGCAGGTGTCAAATCTATGTTACAATGTGGACCTGCTCACATTATAATAATTTAAATACTCACTATTGATGAAAGCTTGGAACTGAAAAAACCATCCTCACAAGACATTTAATATCAATATATTACAAGACAGTTCATTGTCATCCGGTTTCATCAAGGAATATCTTGTAAATCTGCAATATTTCAATATTGAAATGCAAGAATAACTAATACAATTTATATGCCAGGAGGTTCTCTGTCGGTGATAAAAGTCACATTTTTTTAAACCGCAGTGAAAATATGCCATATTATTGTAAAAATGTGCGGAATATCGCCTTATTTTGCGACATAGAACACATTATTTCGGCCCACTCCTCACGATCGAAGCCGATTTCGCCCGTTAATAAGAATTGTATGGGTAATGGGCGTCCATTTTAAGGATTAAGTGTCCTATTTTTGTTCACTATCTTGCAATAGTGTCAGGAAATGACGTATATTTAATTTAATAACATTTGATATCTTTGCAAGTAAAATATTTTACTTGTTATGACAGCATCTGAAATCATACAGCGACGGTCAAGTCCGTAACTCTCCCAGCCGATAAATACACAGGCGTATTATTACGCTCCCTCCGACTAGGTTCAAAAAAGTAAATCAGTACAACAAGGATGACCTGCCCTTTGCGCCCTCATTCAATCAACCACACCTTGAATAATGTGGAATAGCCATTGCCGCCCGTACCTGGCGTGGTGATTTCAATAAAGCGGCCGAATACATCTCTTCCCTGCACGCCCTCCAGAAAAAATGCGGCTAGGCCGACGACGGTCACGGTGTTGCGCCCCGGTTCCGGTGGGTAGCGGGGATCCCACAAAGGCACCTTGACGATCCTGGGGCTGCCGAATCCATTGTAATCCGAATTCACCACCTGCGACCCATTCCAGTATGCATTGGGATCTTCCGCAATCAGATCGCGAACCCCCTGGCTGGTGGGGCCCACCATATTACCCGGTTCGATCAGGAGGACGTCGTCGATGTATACCATGCTTTCTGTGCCGTTGTAAATATTATGTTCATACTCACTGCCACCGGTTATGGGACTACCGGAGTTGAGCGGAGGATAATCGACCGGGTAGAAAAATCCCGAACCTGTCAAGTTATCGGGATCATTGGGATCGCCTATTTTTACTGAAACCAGCTCTCCGATTCCATAATCAAAATGCGGCACACCCCACGGGCGCAAATCCCGGGTGCCTATCACATTGCCCAATTCGGCAGCGGCCACCGCTGTTATATTCAGTTGGTGGATGCCGATGATCCGCATAAAGTAGGCGGGAATCGTGTGTCGGCCTGTTACGCGTATGCGATAGGATGTCGGAAAACTTATATCTCCCGATCCGATGGAAGCGGGCTGATTATGCACCGTGTTCTGGCCGCCGAAAAACATGGCCCGCTGTACGGCAACGTTCTGATTGAGCAGCAGTCCGGACGCGCCCGCCAGTGCGGCCGCATCCACGGCTGCCTGCAGCTGGTTCCTGGCCGTCAACAAACTGCCGACATCTGCCGCCAGGGCGGCGCATAATAGAATAACCACCATGCCAGCCGCCACCAGAGCCACGATGGCCCCGCGATCGCTCTTGATAAATTCGTTTATCCATTTCATAGCAATGGCCCCTCCTTTTTGAGCAAGAAATCGAATTCGCACATTGTTATTTGAAGAAAACAACAGGAAGAGAGTCATCCCGGGTGTAAATCAGATCCAGTCACGCCATTCAGCAGGAAACCAACAATGTGAGTCGGCAATAATTCATTTTTGCATTACAACCACGAATTATTCCCAGCATTGCGTTATATTTATGTATGGAAAAATCTCCTCACAACCAATAAATTTGTTTCATATGTGATATATATCACAAAATTAAATTTATTACATATTTTGCCAAATGCAAGTATTTTTTACTTTTTTGCATGATATTTTGAGAAATATTTTGTTCCGATTTTAAAAATCGCGCTGAATTGAAGACAGATGGAGGGTATATCGTCAAACATGACGATTGTAATGGGAATGAATCGGTTGAATCAATACGGACAGAATCACCAATCCGCCATTAACTGTGTGGAAACTTAGATGAAGAAATGGACGAGGGCTCTTGTTGATTTTTCCAACCGGCTTTCCAAAAAAAGCTTAACAGCAACAGAATGGTAACAGGGAGGCGAATTTTGAAAAAATCATTCCTGTCTCTTTTGGAAAGCCGGGTTTTTCAATCGTTATGGCATTGTGCACAAATCGGATCACCGCGGTCATCGCTGTGGCAACTCAGGCATTCATCCAGGTCGGCCTGGGCGGCTCGCTTATGTGCCCCCCCGCTTTCCGGTAAAGCCCAGCCGGCGCTGGCGTGCGAGCGCGGATAGACCATTTCCGCGCGATGGCAGTCGACACAAAACGAGCGATCTTCATGGCATGTGTAGCATCGTTCTTTATCACCGCGGGCATATAATCCGTGGTTGTGGATATAATTGAGCGGATGAACCTGATGGTTCAGATTATCCTTTCTATGACAGTCCAGACATTCGTTATCCGTATGGCACAGATTGCAGTCGTCCTTTGCCGCCTGTTTATGAACGGCGTGCGCCTTGCGCCAGTCCAGACGATGATCCGCCGGTCGCAAAGATTCGTCCCGACTATGGCAGTCATAGCAGTAATCCGGCTTTTCCAGGTCATCATGGCAGGACGAACATACCGGCATACCCGGAAGGTGCTTATCGAACACGTTGTCACTAACTGCAACCCCCTCATGGCAACGTTCACAGGCGACCTGTTTGTCGACGTGCACGTTATGCGGAAATTTGGCGATATAGGTTTCGATGCGCGGATAGGCGATGGCGTTGTCCGGATCCTTATGACACATGGAACACGCCGCTTCGCGGTCATGGCAGTTATAGCATGTCTCCATATCGGGCAAAAGATTATCCATTGCCAGTGCACTGCTCTCTGCCGCCATATGACAGTCGCCGCATTCTTCGCCGACATCCTCTGCATGCAGTTTGTGTGAAAATATCAACTCGACGGAGGGCGTTTGTGCAAAAGCCACCCCGGTCGCGAGTCCGATAACGAACAGCATAATAATTGATCTTTTCATAGAATGCCCTCTTCTTACCAGCGAAAAGAAATATGATTTAAGAGGCGTGAATCGCTCTCTTTGACGCGGTTGGTCAGCCACTGATACTCCACAATGGCGGACCAATGCCTGCCCAGGCGATAGCTGATGCGCGCTGCATTGGCCAGTTGCTGTTCATACTCATAGACCGTTTCGGTGCGGTAGCGCGAATAATCGATGTAGATGGAAGCGATCAGATTCTTGATTACCTCATAACCGTAATCGGCATTGAGGCCAATTTGATCTCCAAGATCACCGCTTTCGTAAATAAATCCGATGCTGCCGCGGCGATCATGAACGCCGAGGAGGATTCGATGTGCGGTCACGCCTTTGGTGAGCAGCAGCTGATACTGCCCGTCCAATGCATAGTTACGACTCATCTGCCACGCGGCTGCTGCGCGAACACGCTGGAACGCCATGGTCTCAAAAATGGTAAAATAGGAATTGGCATAGACGCGGGGTTGCTGGGCTTTGTACTCGAACTGGGTGCTGAGCTTCTCCGACCATTCATGTCGCAGATTCAGCAAAAGACGATGAAGTGCGCCGGCTTTGGCATTATAATGCACCTGCAGGCGAATCGGCGTGTCCTTGAAGAACTTGCTGGTGACATTCAACCCGGAAATTTGCCAATACGTTTCATCCTGGTTCGATTTTTGCAGATAGAATAACTGCAGGTCGGTGGCGTGGAAGCGCAGCAGTTCCAGCATCCCGCCGGCGACGAAGCGATTTTTCGGGTCTTCGATTTCAAAAGCGCGGCTGGGTGTGCTTTGCGCCCCTGTGTAAATCTGCGTACGCAAACGGGACGACACCTGGACGGTTGCATTGCCGCCGTCCAGGGCACCCAGGGGTGTGCCGGGATGTAAAAATTGCCGGCCCACAACCACATTCAGGCGATTGTTGAAGAGATTTTTCAACACCAGATTTAAAGCATAAGCTTTAAAACGCTGATCGCTCTCGAGCTTTTCCTCCGCATCCGTGAGGGCACGTAAATTGACGTTCACCCCGATCATTTTATTGGGAGTGGCGGCGGAGAACTGCAAATACTGATAGATCCTGGTGTTCTTCTGCTCGTCTTCATAGGCGTACACCGAATTCTGAACTTTGCCATGAAAATTGAAACCCTGAGCTACAGTGCGATAATTGCTAAACACCAGGAGAAAAATTACCAAACACCAAGCTTTTTTCATGATACCTCGCTTTTTTTCAAATACGTACAGGGACAAATTTTTATTTTCAACACAGGCTAACAAACTTTTTATGTTGGTGAGGTTACCATCCATTCGCTGGTGCGAGTCCTTTTATATGGTAAGACAGAGCCACCTGCTTGTTAGGATAAGCAAGTATTGCCGATTACGATTGAACAACAAGTTGATGATAAAAACATAAATAACCCACATAAAAAAAGCAAGTGAATTGTATGAAAAATCCGCCATAATCAGCGTTTTAATCATTCTCCTGTGCGCCGCCTCTATGACATCATAGATTCCCAGATTCGGTGTAAATGGCTTTATTGACTTGATACTGTACCGCCAAGGTCCCCGAATTAACCTGTATACAACGAATCGGTAAAACCCTTCCTGCAATCAGTAGCGCTTACATATCAAAACCTAAAAAAGCGGCATCAAAAAATATATGATAAAATTAAATAAAACATTTGCTTTTTTATATAAAAATAATATAATTATGACAAATCAACTAGTATTAGACGACTCATCCAACATCCTGAATGCAGCTGATATCAATTCTGAGAGCATCCCGGTCCGCTACCTATTTGAAATTCGATGGCGGTGAGCCGATAGTGTATGTATAAATGTATCCAATCGCCATAATCAACTTCAATTATTGCATTTCTCTGACCACCACAGTTAAAAGCTAATCGTAGGAGGTAGCCATGCTTTTGTCAAGACTACTCACCTCATCAATCGTCAGCTTTTTTGGTGTCTGTCTTATCCTGCTTTCCCTCTCCGACACGTTAGAATCATTCGCTAAAGACGCCGGCGATATCCTGCTCCCGGATTTTCAGATCAATACGGATGCGGGGATAAGCTGGAATATCTACAGCAATCTTTTAGAACTGAGCGAGGCCATTCCATGACTGGTCGCCCATCGAGGTGGCCTGCACTTGATTTCAATAGGTCGCATGATTCAGGTATTGAAAATCCTGTATCAATTTTCACACTCATTCCGCCTCCCCCGGAGGACGGACTAAGAAGCGCCCGCTGCAAGGTTTTCGTTTCAACCTGCAGAAAGCGAATCGGTTTTTTATTTAAAGGAGTTGAGACATGAAACATACAACGATCTTTACTGTTTTCGCATTTATTTTGGCTTTGATTGGCGTTCAATGCGATGAAGACGATAAAGGTTCTCCCACCGCCCCCCCTGTTCGCGATGCCGTGCAAATTACCCTGAATAGTGAGGACCTGACGATCACAACCACCGGTGTGCCTATTGCCATCCTGCGGGAATCAGGACTTACCATTCCAGAAGAGGGTGAAAATAGGGTATGGGATTATTATCGCGCCGGCAGCAAATCCGTGGGCACGGATGAATGGTCGCCGGTACCGGCGGCTCCCGCCTTTACCGGTGCAAATACCACCTATATCGACAACTATAACATCCTGGGATTCAACGTTGCAGTGGTGGAATACTTCCAGAAAGATGCCGATGGCCAGCAATGCCTGGGCTCTACTATCGACAGTACGCTGATCAATCTGGATATTTCCGGCGCTTCCTTTCTGCATGTACCGGATCAAACCGTTCCCTATACACCGGTTAAAAAACTGCTCTATTTCCCCATGGCGTATGGCGATCAGGCAAAACTCTTTGAGCCCTGCACCCGCATGGTGGAGGCCCGCATCACCTACGCGCTGTTGGGTTTCTTTGACGCGCCCATCGGATACAAAGTGAAATTCGAGCGCACCAGCACTGTAGCCGGCTGGGGGTTGCTGCTGCTGCCCAATTATTCCATCGCCTTTGATGTGCTTCTGGTCAGATCGGACCTCACCGAGACCGAAGAGTTCTATCTGAACGGCGTACTGGCACCGCAGGAGACACTCACCCTCTTTGGGCTGACACAAAATAAAGTGACGCAAATAACGGAATACAGTTTCTACGCCCGCAACAATCCTCAGGCCGTTTTAGTGATTCAGGTGAAAGAGGGGCTCGTCAGCTATGCACAAATGATGCAGCAGGCAAACAACGAGTGAGATGATTATGGAAACCCTGGACTGTCTACTCGTGCATGTCCCTAAAAAGCATAATTTTTACCCGCCATTAAACCATTATTCCAGCATCAACTGGATGGCGCATGGAATTCTGGCATTGGCCGATGCGCTGACCAAGGGGGGATTCAAGACTCGCGTTCTTCATGTGGGGATAGAACGCGTTCTCGAGCCTTCCTTCCGGCTTTCGGGCCATCCGGCTATTCAGGACGTCAAAGCCGTCGGATTTTCCATGCAATTCCACCAGCAGCTGGTCGACACGCTGGCCGAGGCCGCCGAACTGAAAAAGCAGCGCCCCGATTGCTTCATCTTTCTTGGCGGCATGACGGCCAGTTTCTTTGCCCGAGAGCTGTTAACGGAGTATCCCTTTATCGATGCCATCATCACCGGAGAGGGAGAATTCCCATCCGTAAAATTACTGCAATTATTAAAATCCGGCCAATCCGACTATGCCGCCATTCCTAACCTTGTCTGGCGGAAAAATGGCGGACTGGTGGTAAATCAATCTCTGTATCGAGCCTCGGAAGATGATGCGGATCGGATGAGTTTCGCCAATTTATCCTATTTGCAACATCACTCCTACTATCTTAATTTTCCTAAAATTATTTTTCACACCCGCCTGCCCGGCAAATGGAACGTGAAATTGGCGCAGGTGCTGCACTCAGAGAAAAAAAACTTTTTCCCGGGACTGCTGGTCGGCCGCGGTTGTTATGCCAACTGCTTCTATTGCGGCGGCGGCAGCATCGCGCAAAAAGCCATCAATCATCGCACCGGTGTGATCTTTCGAAAGCCGGTATTTTTCTCCATCGGCATCCCGCATGAGACCGAAGCCGATTTCAAAAAAACGCTGGCCTTGAAACGGCAAATTCTCGCCACCTATAAGAAAACATCCGTCAAGGCATTTGTCATCGAAATCGAACCCGGCGCTCCCTGGCACCTGCATCCGGAGAAATACGGCATACACCTGCGCCGCAGGACCTTGCCCGATTTCATCGCCGACCATAAGCGGCCGGATTACTCCTCCATGCGTTGCCTGGGATTCACCAAAAGCGATTTTTGGGGGAAATCGTTAAAGGATGAACAGGAATTTGAAGCAAAATTATTAAAACTCAAATGCCGCTATTTTTGCGAACAACGGAGAATCTGTCCCTTTCTAAGCGCCTTCTGGCGAATGGCAAGATTACTGCACCTGACGCGAACGGATCAGGTGCCGGGCAAATAGTCACCGGTTTAACCTGTGGACACCGATTCGGTCCATCAGGCAGCCCGGTTGCAGCTAAAGAAAAAACAACAGCGTAATCAGAACGAACACCGGTAGCAGGATAACGATGGAATACCCCATATAGCCAAAAAAACTCGGCATGCGGATGCCCTGTTCTTCCGCAATGGAGCGCACCATGAAATTGGGCGCATTGCCGATATAGGTATTGGCCCCCATAAAAACCGCCCCGCAGCTAATGGCGATCAGATAGATGCCCTGTTCGGCAATCAGCCGCGCCACCGCCTCGCTTTCAGTGACACCCGGGAAAAAATTGCCCAGCGCCGTATTCAAAAACGTCAGATAGGTCGGCGCATTATCGAGAAAACTGGACAGCGCACCGGTAATCCAGAAATAGTGCCAGGGTTCCTTCACCGCTTCAATAATAAAACCCAGAGCGCCCTGGGTACCCGCTTTTAACATCGCCAGGGCCGGCACAATGGTCATGAAAATACCGGCAAAAAGATAGGCGACCTCCTTGATCGGGGCCCAGTTAAATTCATTGGCCTCGCGAATGGCTTTACTGGTTGTGATTAGAGAAAGAAGACCCATCGAAATTAGGATTACGTCGCGGAGAATATTTTGTAGCTCCACATGTACGCCATAAACGGAAACAAAGCCCAGATGCAAAACACCGCTCATCAGCACACCCCCGATGATGCCGAGCAAAAAAAGCAGATTATGGGTACCGCGAAAACGCAAAGGCTTTTTTTCGCTTTCCTCGACCACGGGTACCATGTGTCCCTCTCGAATATCACGTTTGAGGATCAGAGAATCAATCGCATAAAAAAGCGCCAATAAAATGAGAACGACCACACTCATCTCCGGCAATAAATGCATGGTCCAGAAAAAAGGCACCAGATGCAAAAAGCCCAGTAATAACGGCGGATCCCCCAGAGGCGTCAACGATCCGCCGATGTTGCTGACCAGGAAAATAAAAAAAACGACAATATGGACCTTGCTCTTACGGGACGCATTGGCGCGGATAACGGGACGAATCAACAGCATGGAAGCGCCCGTCGTGCCGATCCATGACGCAATCAGAGTCCCAATAAGCATGAGGATGGTATTGGATGTCGGTGTTCCCTTGATCGTTCCTTCTATCAGGATGCCCCCAGCCACGGTGAACAACGCCCATAATAAAATAATAAAAGGAATATAATCCACCAGATAAATATGCAGCACCTCATAAACCGCCGGATAGCCATAACTCATTATAAATGGAACAGCTAAAAATAGCGCCCACAAGATGGATATTTTAGGGTAATGATGATGCCAGAATTTCGGCGCAAATAATGGAAACAGAGCAATGGAAAGTAGAATGCCCAGGAAAGGCAATCCGCTCCATATGGGCAGGGAACTCCCCAGCGCACTATCAGCATGCGCCGTGTTTTCAGTTGCAAGAGCAGCCGTAGAGAGACCGAGTGACAAAATAAGAAGGAACGTTCTCTTGTTGAGCATAGTCGCTATCCCGATCGTGTTTGTTTTTAATCCGAATAACTTAAGAAAAACTGCAACAAAAAACAAGCTGGATTTATCTATATCGAAAAATTATCAGTATGGAACACAGCATGGAACGAAGGATGAAACGGATGATGCTATGCCCGCACGGATAAGATTTTGAACCTGAATTGTGCGATTTGTTCCCGGTACTCTACGGATTGGGGCTGTCCCAAAGAAGCAAAAAAGGATTGTATTTTGTCTGAAAAAACCCCGGGGGCGCGAAAAACGCGACACCCGGGGTTTTTCAACAGCCTCTTCAGGTGGGCTGCACATAAATGCAAATCGCTCAGTTTAGGAATAAATAAAAAACTACAATTGAAAAAAAATAAGGCCCCGGAGTGTTTACAAACCTCCGGGGCCTCCCTGCTTCACTCAGTTGCAAAAGCCAAGTTGCTTTTATGAGTGCTGGAGAAATTCTCTGTTAGTAAAGAGGTTGTCCAAAAAATGTATCGATTCGACGTTAATAGTGCCTTCTCCCCCTGTTTCTCAAGGGGGAGAAGGACAGGATGAGGGGACTATGCGGTCACTCAATCATATTCGACGGCTGTTATTGTACTTTTTGGACAACCTCTTCATGTGTCATCCATCTCACTTCAACAGGGCCATCTTTCTGGTCATGGTGAATCCTTCCGTAACCATGCGGTAGTAGTAAACGCCCGAAACAACCGGGGTGCCCGATTGGTTACGGCCATCCCATACGATGGTATGAAAACCGGCCTGTACATCCGCATCCACGAGCGTACGAATGAGCTGGCCCCTGGTGTTAAAGACGTCCACACGAACGCGCGAGGCGCTGGGTATCTGATAGCGCAGGGTTGTGGTCGGATTAAACGGATTCGGATAATTCTGCGACAGTTCGAACGACGTCGGAACAGGCACTTCCGCCATCACTGGACCGTGTACCGTGGTCTGACCCCGGCTGTTGACATCCTCGACCTTGTAATAGTACCGCAAACCCGACACCACATTCCTGTCGACAAAATGATAGTCGCCATCCGAGCGTGCCGGCACGATTTTTTCATTAATCTTCTCGTAAGATCCATCTTCCGTGCGGCTGCGCAGGACGTTGAATCCAAGGTTATCGTGTTCATTGGCGGTCTGCCATTGCAGCGTCACACCATCATAGGGCGTTGCCGAACAGGTAAAGCTCTTCATCTCGACGCTGGTGATGCCCACATACCAGATGCGGTTCACCTTGTACTCCTGGTCGTATACCTCGACAACGACAACATAACTGCCAAGCAGGTAATAGCGGGAGTCGAGGGTAAAAGTGGCAGAGCTTCCGACATTGTTTTCGCCGATTTTCCAGTTATAGAAGAGCTGATCGTTATCCTCATCCTCGGCGATGACGGAAAAATTCATGCTCTGGCCCCAATTCATAATGACGAATTCGCCGACGGGTTCCGAGTAGGTGATTTGCGGCGCCCGGTTCTGATTGGTCACGGTTATCTTAACCGAATCGATGCCGATACCGCCCTTGTTATCCTGAGCCGTGAAAACCGGATGATAGACCTTATCACCCTGGGTATAATCCGGCGCCCAGCAGAACCGATACACGCCATAGGGATCGGGTTCAAAGGTAGCGCCCTCCGGCATGTTTTTGGCGCTGTAGAAGATTTGGTCTCCGTCTTCATCCGTCGCCGTTACCGGGAAGCAGAGCAGTTCATTCTCGCGAATGACGTACTCTTCGCTGAGCGATAGCTCTGGATAGTTATTCAATTCGCCGATGGCATAATACCGGATCGTGGGCGTACCGCACGGCATACTGGCCGTTGCAATGGCCTCGTTGGTGCCCTGTTTTCCTAATACCCAGTAGGCGCTGGCCAGGCCGTTGGCATCGGAAGTAATCAGCGACGAACCGTCGATATGGCCGTTGCCGGGGATCACCACAAAACTCACCATGCCGCCCCGGGCCGGATTGCCGTACTGGTCGCGCACCAGCGCCTGGATCGGATGGATCATTCGTTTGCCAACCTGACCGCGTAAATTGGGATTGTCCACTTTTTCCATACAGTAAGGATAATCCGCATCACCATAAACCGCGTATTCGATGTATAACGGCTGCAGATTCACCGCCGAAGCGCGTATCTTGTTGAGCCCCGCATTGGTGCCCAGCGTATAAGTGACACAGGCAATGCCCTGCCCGTTCGACAATATCGACAGCGTTTGTTTACCGCCCTCCAGAGTGCCTCTCCCTCGTGTGGAGGCATCTTCCATGACGGAAAAGGTGACATTGACGTTGGGCACCGGATTGCCATAATCGTCCTCGGCGCGTACACACAGTGGATTGAACAGCGTCCTGCCGACGGTGCCGCGCTGGTCGCTGCCGGAAACGTACACTAACTTGCGCGCGCTGGTCGGTGGAATATACGTTGTAGCGGTGAACGTCACCGCGCCGATGGCCGAGTACGAAGGCAGGAACGCGCTGAAAAAGTTACTGCCCACAGCCGTGCCGCCGATCGCCTGTACCGCTGACTCGCCGAACATATTGGTCTTAACCGGATTGGTGCTGGTGATGGCGCCGTTGTTCACCAGAACATTGAACTTGACCTCCACGCCGGCTATCGGCCAATCCATGACATCGACCAGCCGAACCTTGAGCACTTCCGGTAATTGCTGCCCGGGGGCCACCTTCTGAGTGTCTCCGCCGACAATGACCAATTTCGAAGGCTGCGGCTGCAGGCCGATCTCGGTAAAGCGCACCGGGGAATTGTACAACGGGTCGCCGGTCGTCTTATTCCCTCGCGCTTCGACAAAATTCACACCCGGCGATGGTCCTAATTTATATCGCGACTGGGCATGACCGCTACTATCGGTGTAAATCACCTGCGGATCGAGCATCTCGCCGCCGCCCTGGGTCGGCACAAACGACACCGGATGGTTGGGGATCGGATTGCCGAACTGATCCCGCACCACCACGCGCAACGGCATCGGCAGCGCCGTACCGACATTGCGAGTCTGCGAATCGCCGTCATGAACCGAAGCGCGGAATATCTCATAAGCCGGCAACGGTTTAAAGTAAACGCGTACGCTGTCGGAGATATCGACCATACTGTTGACGTCGCGCGCCTTGATCCATTTATAGCCCGCCTTGGTCGACGCCACATAGCCGATGGCGTCGCCGTTCACGTCCGTTGTCGTATAAGGCTGGGTAATAATGCACGACAGATCGGTCGCTAACAGCGTGACGTATCGAGCCGATACCGGGTTGTCGTATTTATCGTGCAAGGTAACCTTGATCGCCGCCTTGGCCACGCCGTCGGCATTGACGCTGGCATCGACCGCGAGTATAGAGGAGCGCTTGCCGTCGGTGACATCCGGCGTGGCAATGGCCGTAAAGCGAACCGGTGAATTGGTCAATGGGATGGCGCCGTTGGTGGAAGTGGCTTCCACAACGTTGCGATCCGTGCCCGCTTTTTGTCCCAGGCGCCACGGCACCCGGGCAATACCGTCGCTGCCGGTATTCACCACCTTGAGCAGCAAGGAATCGGCGCTGAGGGAAGCCTTGTCGGCGGAACCGACGATGATGCGGAACTGAATCGGCTGATCCTTCACCGGATTGCCGAAGCGGTCATGCGCCCTCACCGCTAACTGTTTTTCCAGGAATTTACCAACCGTGCCGGTCTGATTATTGCCATCATAGGATTCAATTCTATCGGCGATGCTGAACTGGGCGCTGATGAGGAAAACCGCCGGCGAACCGGTCAGGTTCACGCCACTATGCAGCGCCCTGGCTTCGACGCGGTTGTTTTTATTTCCGGCAACCGTGCCGCAGGTAAAGGTGACAAACGTGATGCCGTTGGAATCGGTTCGCTTGGTTTTGATGAAATCGGCTGTACCGTCCAGAGAGCCACCTCCGGCCACATCCCGACTCATGACCTCAAACACCACTTCATGATTGGCGATGGGATTCCTGAAACGGTCGGTCACCCGCACCTTGAGCTGCTCCGCCAGCGCGTTGCCAATGGTCCCTTTCAATTTGCTGGTATCGCTTTCCATGAGAAGTAGGCTGGGCACATCCACCACGGTGCTGGCATAAAAGATATAGGGCGAACTGTTCAGATGAATGCCGTTATATCTTGCGCTCGCTTCCAGGCTGTTGTTTTTAGTGCCGGGTCGCTTGCCCAGGGTCCATACCACCTGAGCCCAGCCATCGATGCCGGTATTCACAATTTTTTCAATCTCACCGTCGATGTTGCCTTTGAGGCTATCCACGCCGGTCACATGAAACGTAACCGGCACATCGGCCACGCCATTGCCGTATTTATCCTTCACCTGTATCTTGACCGGTTTGGGCAACACCGTGCCGACCGTGCCGAGCTGGTTGTTTGAAGCCGGATCGGCGCTCACCTGATAGGGGATATCAGGCAATCCGGTGGCTTTGAACACTAACAAGGATTGTTCAACCACACCGGCCCGGACTTCCATGACGTTATTGGCAATACCGGCCACAGTACCTATCGTCCAGGAGACATCGGCAATGCCGGAATCGGCCGAAGTCGGAATGGTAATAAATGTTTTGCCATTGACGGTGCCGTTACCCTGCGTGACGGTAAAGGTGACGGGATATCCGCCCTTGGGCAATTCGTTGCGGTCGGTGATGCGGATGCGCACTTTGCGCGGCAGCACTTTATCCACCGTGCCGACCAGCGTGTCGGGAGTATTCCACTTGACCATGCGATAGGCGTCACCGGTGACGGACGTGGCGGTAAAGTAAGACGGGCTATCGGTCAGCGGAGCGCCGTCACCCCGCAGCGCATCCACGCGAATGCGCCATTCGCCTAACAGAGTCGGCATTTTCCATTTGACCACCGCATAGCCGTCGCTGCCGGTTTGCTCCACTTTGACCGTGCTCTCGCCGGTATTATCGATAAAAGTGCCGCCGGCTCCCTCCACCTGGAAGGTGACCGGATAATTACGGATCGGATTGCCGTGAACGTCGGTGACGCCGGCTCTGATATCCTTCGGCAATACGGCGCCGGCAGCGCCGCTCTGATTATCCGTGGTAATATCTTTGACCAATTTAGCCGCCGGACCCGGTTCGCCGTTGGCCCACAGGCGAATGGGCGAACCTTCCAGATGCACCGTCGGCAGATCGATGCGGTATGCAATAACTTCGATGACGTTGGAACTATCGCCCGCCACCTTGCCCAGCGTCAGCGTGGCCCGGGCAATGCCGTTGGCATCGGACGTAACAGTCTTTTCAGACAAACCATCGAAATTACCGCCGCCCTTGACCACCCTGAATTTCACCGGATGATTGGCGATGATCGAATTATACGGACCATATACCTGAATTTCAAAGGGTTTGGACAGCCGGAATGTGACGGTAGTATCCTGCGCGTTGCCGGCTACATAGACGATGCTCTTGGCAACCGCCTCGGTGGCCGTGACCTCAAAGGTCAGGTTTTCCGGCGTCAGGGCCGGTGTTCCCGGTGCGGTGGCGCGCACCCGATTGACCTCATTGACCTCACGGCCCATAATCAATAATACGGCTGCGCGGCCGGCGCCGTTGGTGTAACGGGTTTTGGTACGCAAACCCGGCGTATCAAAATAGGCATCGGTGCCGTCAATGACGTCGAAATTGATCTGGCGGCCGGCAATGGGATTGCCAACACGGTCCGTCACCTTAACCACCAGTGAATCGCGCAGTGGAAAACCGATGGGACCGGTCTGATTATTACCGGAAGCGATTTCAAAAATACTGGCGGGGCCAGTGTTCCCCACCGCAGTAAAAATAATCTTGGGGATCGTCTCCAATCCGGGCAGACGCGCCTCAACCGTGTTGGTACCAGCGACATTGCCCAGCGTCCAGTAAACCCAGGCTTCGCCGGCCACATTGGTGTTGACGCGTTGCACAGCCTGTGGATCAATGGGTGACTCCGGACTAACCTTACCGCCCCCCTGCGTCACGGCAAATTCCACCGGAAAATTGGCCAGCGGTCCGTCGCCCTTACCCAGCAAACGCACCTTCAAAGGTTGCACCAGCACATCACCGGCATTGCCATCCTGGCCGTTGCCGCCGACGTATTCCATGGTTGTGGGTAGTTCCCCGGCCTTGATGGTGAATACTACCGGCGATCCCTTTAACGGCTGATTGAGCGCGTTCTTGCCTGACGCCTCGACGGTAAAGATGGAATCAATATGCCCCAGCACCATGGTATTGGTTGCTTTACCGTCGAAATCTGAAATGGTGCTGCTATTGGCCAATTGCGCCCCCTGACCGGCGAGGATGCGCCAGGCCACGGCCGTGTTGGGCACGCGGTTGCCATAGCTGTCTTTGACCAGAGCCACTAAAGTCGCGCCGACCACCGGATCGCGCGTCCCAAAAATGGGATCAGGCAGACTCGGGTCCTTCTTCAAAGAGTCGGCCGGACCGGGGGTAGGATCCAATACGAACTGAATCGGCGCTCCATCCAGCAAGGTCACATTGTCCGCCTTATAACCTGTGGCTTCCACCACGACATTGGAGTCGGCATTGGTGCCGAACCGAACCCCGGTTTTGGCAATGCCGTCGGCATTGGTGACGTTGGGGAAAACCTGACTCTCGCCGCCCTTGCCGGTGGGCGTATAGCCGGGCGTGTTGACGAACAGCACCTTGTCCCAGCGCATATCGCCGCTGTAGTGGATGATATAAAAATTATGAAAGCCCTTCTCCAGCGTTCGACTATCCACCTTTTGCCATATCCAGGATCCCAGTGCGTTGGCGGATATATAGAGTGAATCAAAATTATCCACCTTGACATAAACGTTATCGGCATCACTGTTGGGCGCATACATGCGCAGCCAGACATTATAGCTGCCGGTGACTGGCAGATAGATTGGCACATTCACCAATTTTTTACCGCGCCACCCTGAAATGGTGGGTCCCATCACGTAAGCGTCTCCCGAAGCGTTGGGATCCTCCACCCGCGTGGCTGGGGTTCCTGGGACGATATAAGATTTGGCCGCCATACCCTCGACCTCGGACCACACCTGGCCGTTGAATTGCATTTCGTCGATAGTGAGGCTGGCCGTGCCCTGGGTCACCGCAAAGTTGACCACCACGCCTTCGGCCGGGGCGTCCTCTTCGTTGAGCACGCGCACGCGCAGAGAATCGCCTAACAGTTGATTGATGGGCCCGGTGGTTACGGCCGGCTCAATTTTTTCGATTTTTTCCGCGCCCGCGGCGCCGGAATAATAGGCGGTGTAACTGCTGATGGCGTTCAGTTCCGGCGGATTGTAAGAGTCTGAACTGCCGAACTGCACGATGCCAGCATAGGCGTTCACCAGGCTGGTCTGCACCTGCGACGTAGGCAGCTTGGCCGGCAGATTAAAGGTGACGTCCCTGGTGCCATTGATATAGACCGTTACCTGTTTTTCTCCGCCCGCCAGTTCCACGATTTCTGCCTTCATGACACCGTCGGGTCCCGGATTGGGCTGGGTGCCATTCCATGAATTATAGGCCGTGGCCGATTTGGATCCGGTGGCGATCTCATAGGCATAGACCTTTTCATATTTGAGGATCAACCAGCCGTTGGCTGCCGTCGTAGGGCCATCCAGGACAATAGCCAGACCCAGGGGAATGTAACTGTAGGGTCCCGTGCCGGCATTGGGACTGAGGGTAAAGGAAGCGCCGTTGGCGCCGACGCGCTTTTTATAGACCGCCATATACCAGGCCAGAGTAGCCGGCAAATTGCGCAGGGCCAGCTCACTGTTGTTGATATAATGGTAGGTGGAAGCGTTCCAGTTGCTGAGATCGCCATCGAAGGTGTCGGTATCAGGTTGGCCGTTCCAAGATGTAGTAGGACCGCCGGCCTGGGTACGACCGGATACGGTATTCGATATCGCCGACCAGTTCGGCACCTCATCGCTCGCCTTGATGGCGAAAAAGTAATCGGTATCCGAACTGAGTCCGCTCACCGTAATTGATTCAGCCGAACCCGGCGATTTGGGAGTAGATGTCGGGTATCGAGTGGCGCTGCTAAAATTGGCATTGGTGATGGTCGCGGTGGAAACGCGCAAATCATACTCCAAAGCCGCGCCACCGCCGGTGCCGTCGTCGCCCGGCGCCGTCCAGCTCAATTGCACCGAAGAAGAGGTAATGGTACCCACCGATAGTGTCGGGGCGGCAGGGGGTGTGGTGTCCGTGCTGGGCGGCGTGTATTTGAAAGTGACACTCTCTATATCGTTCGCCTTGCCACCAAACAGCATGACTCCGCCATAGGAGGTTGTCATGTTATATCTCGGCCCCCCAGCAGGATCGGACAAGGTTCCGAGGGAGGTGCCGTTGAGCAAAACTTCAAATGACCATGTTGCAGGATTTAACTTGACCATAAAAATCGATCCAGGAGTCGGTGCCGGTGTGGCATTAAGTTCACTCAAAGTCGACGTATAAACGTTATTTGACACCCCAGATAACTTAATCTTGCCCGAGTAATAATTAATGAAATATCCATTACCGGTGTGATTCGCGGAATTCATAAAAATGACACCGCCCCACTCCGGGCCATCGCCTTCGCAACCGTCGCCACTCGCTGCCCAATTAATGGATACTTCATTGATATTGGATTGGACATTCCAAACTCCTATGGATTTGGTGCTCGTAACTGTGGCATTTGTATGCAAGTTGCCGTTTAATCGCACCAGATCGCTGCTGGCCGACCAGTTCGCGCCTAACGAACCGGTTCCGTCAAATTGCTCGGTTATCTGTGCTGACAAGGCTGTCGCCGATACGATGATGCAAAGAGTACCTGTTAATAGGACCCTCGACCAAAATGATGCTGATTTCATGGTCTGCAACCTCCAAAGCAGGTGAGAGTTGATTTATTTTGTTTCAACGCAGTACAGTTGTTTGCGTCTAAAACAAGCACTGTTTATTTTGATTCGATGAAAATCAACCTTAATTCAATAAAATCAATGATCTTGTTATTCGCTTACATTATATTTCGCAAACACTATGCCACGAAGTGTCCTTTGGGGGAATAGGGATATAAGGGGATAAGGGAATAGAGGGAATAAGGGTATAGGGGAATAGGGGAACGTCCATTTTATCTGGTTTTAATCTGATCTACCTCGTCACCTAGCTCCGGAGGGTGTGAGAAAACGCAATGCATAATCACAAAGCCGCAGATACGACATAAATTCGCCTTGCGGCCTGGCGACCTGGCGACCTGGCGTTCAATATTAAAATCTAACGCAAGGACGCAAAGACGCCATGAATTCTATCTGAGGAGTCCAAAAAGTCCAAAAAATGTACAGATTCGACGTTATTAGTGCCTTCTCCCCCTGTTTCTCAAGGGGGAGAAGGACAGGATGAGGGGGGGGCATGCGGTCACTTAACCAAATTCGACGGCTGTTATTGTACTTTTCTATCTGGTTAGCACGGTTTCCAGTAGTAGCCCAATCCCCGACGCTCTGCGTCGTCGCAATTGTCACAGCACAAAATCGGTATTTAGCACAGATTTGCCGCAACGGCGGCTCTGATCATATATCATTCTATGCTCATTTGCTATAAATATATTGTCCCTAGCGGGACTCTGTTTAATTCCAAACTCCGGCCACCCCCTTCAATCAATACGGGGATAGCGCCTTTTACATATCTTTTTCAACTGTTTCAGGATACTGACAGAATGCTAAATACCTAACGGTGCCCGCTCCAAAGGAACGGTGCGAATAGTGATAGCCCACCGCTTCCTCGCCGCTGTTGGCGGCCTTTTGCGAATAGCACGGATTGCGGTCGGCGAAGGGTTTCAGTTCATAGGATTTATCCTGCACCGGACTCCAGTATCCGGCTGAAAATTCAGCCTTGTTAGAGCCGGGCGAAGTGTCGTTATTGTAGCAGTTGCCGACAATAATGTCGGTAATGACCGTATCCGGCTGGGTCAACAAAATAGAGCTGACGGATGCTGGCATTGAGGTCCTGAGTGGTATTATAACTGCTGATGCCGCCGCCGTGGACGACGAAATCGAACCGGGCCATGAAATGATCCAGTGCGCCGCCGCCAATACCACCCGGGCGTTGAAACGCCAAACGCGGAAAAGGCGGATTGTAATTTTGCGCCGCGAGCGGCAGCGCAATTAAAATAATCAAAAGCGAAAAATATCCAAACGCAAGGTTTCGCTTTTTAAAAAATAACTTTTTCATAAGATATAACTCCGGATATTGTTTTATACAAAATACGAACTATTTCTCGAAAGTTTCAAGGGTGAATTTTCAGGGACCTGAATCACTCATCAATACTGCAAATTATGTGCAAAAGTATCGGGAAAAGTCAGGAAAAGGATGGAGGATCTGAGCGCCCACACAGTATCGGCAGATGGAATCCTTCAAGAGGCATTACTTCTTAGGAGCCTATTGTCCGTTCGCTTTTAGTATGGCGGGAATGGTTTTTAGCATAATTTGAAAATCGAGTTTTATCGACCACTCATCGATGTACTTGAGGTCGAGCAGCATCCAGTCGTGGAAAGCAAGATGGTTGCGGCCGTTAATCTGCCACAGACAGGTCAATCCCGGACGCATGCTGAAGCGCCGTTTCTGCCAGCGTGCATCGATGCCCTGCACATCGCGCACCGGCAAGGGTCTGGGGCCGACCAGACTCATTTCGCCTTTCAGCACATTGAGCAGCTGGGGGATTTCATCCATGCTCGTCTTGCGCAACCAGCGCCCCACCGGAGTGATGCGGGGATCCCTGTTGATTTTAAAAGTAGGACCATCGGATTCATTCAGGTGTTCCAGCTGTGACTGCATCTGTTCGGCATCCTGCACCATGGTGCGGAACTTGAAGATTTTAAAACGGCGGCGATTATAGCCGATGCGATCCTGTTTGAAAAAGACGGAACCCTTTGAGGTGGCTTTGATCAGGAAACTGATGGATAGAAAAACCGGCGCCAGAACGATCAGAGCCGCAGCTGAGAGCAGGAAATCGATAAACCTTTTCAACCAGAGATACTCCAATTGTTGTTTCGAACCGGTATAAAGCGTCAGGATGGGGACGCCGTCCACTTCATAGGCGGAGGTTCGCGCCGTTTTCAGGTCGAACCAATCGGACGGTATACGGCAGACGATACCCAGTTCCTCGCAAACCTGCGCTATCTTGCGGATGTCGTCGTAATTGGATTTAATCGGCAAAACAATGAATACTTCATCGACCACATGGTGTTCGAGATAGTTGGGCAATTCATCGATATCACATACAATTTTTCCGGTGAGGGCGGGGTCTCGCCTGGCAACGCC
>JAFGSU010000102.1 GCA_016934435.1 Candidatus Zhuqueibacterota bacterium
ATTGCCGCTCTCCTGCATGCCGCGGCCGCCCAGGGCGCCGATCAGGTCAAGCTGTTAGCGAAAACCAATTCCGCTGATGTAACAGGCATGCATGGCGGCTGGACCGTGGGCTATGCAACTTTGTGGGTTGGTTGGAAAAAATGACCCCTCCTGATCCTGATTTCAGTAAAGCTCAAGAAAAACTGCCCACGAGAGCGGAAAAGATCGGCATCATCGGCGTCGGTCGGGTGGGGCGCAGCATGGCTTTGGCGCTGACCCGCATCGGAATTCCGGTGGCTGCCGTCTGTGATCGTAGAATTCGAGTGGCCGAGGCAATGGCGAAAGCCTGCGGCCCCCAAACATGTGCCATTCCTTTGAATCAGCTGCCTCGGGCGTTGAGCGTAATCCTCATTTGTGTTCCCGACGATGCCATTTCTTTAGTGGCCGAAGAATTGGTGGCCCATGCGGACATAGCCGCGGATACGGTTGCAGCGCATTGCTCCGGCGCCCTGACCTCTGCGGCACTGGCGCCGCTGCGGTCAAAAACGCAACTCCTGGCATCCATGCATCCGGTTCAGACTTTTCCCGGCGCTAAAGACGACTGGCAGCGCCTGAGTGGTATCTATTTTGCCCTGGAAGGGGAACCAACGGCGGTGATGCGCCTGCAAACGATCGTAACGGCGCTGAACAGTAAGGCTATTACACTCCTGCCAGAACATAAAGCCCTGTATCATATCGGCTGTGTGTTCGCATCCAATTATCTGATCGCATTGCAGGACGCGGCGGCGCAGTGCCTGAAAGCGAGCGGATTGAAGGAACGGGAAGCGTTGACCCTGTTTAAACCGCTGCAGCAAACGACCTGGCGAAATATCGAGCAGGAGGGGCTGATAGGCGCTTTAACCGGCCCGATTGCGCGTGGTGATGTCGGCACCATTACCGAACACCTGAAAGCCCTCGCGTCTCATGTACCGCAAGCGCAGGAGGTGTATATCCAGCTGGGTTTGCAGCTTTTGCTCTTATTGAAGCGAGCCACCGGTAAGTTGAGCGTAGATCAGCGACAAATAGAAACATTGCTGCTGTCTGAACGAAAAGAAAAAAACAGAACTTGAACGATTACCATCTTCATACCTGTTTATGCCGGCATGCAGAGGGCCGGGTGGCGGATTATGTCCGGGCTGCGATTGAGCGCGATCTGAAAGAGATCGGATTCGCCGAACATATTCCTCTGCCGCAAATTAGAGATATTACCGGCAGGATGGATTTGAGCGAATTCCCGACCTATTGTCGCGAGATCGAGGCGGCGCAGAAGGAATTTCCACAGATTCAAATCCGGTTCGGGCTGGAAGCCGACTATATATCGCAGCATCTGGATTATATCGCCGGATTTATCCAGGCCTATCCGTTCGATTACATCATCGGTTCGGTTCACTATCTCGGAATATGGAATTTCGATCACCCCGATTATGTGGGCCAATATGAGGCTTATGGTGTGGATCATGTTTATCGCGATTATTATAAATTGCTGCAGCAGGCTGCGTCCTGCGGTTTGTTCGATATCATCGGCCATTTCGATCTGCCAAAAAAGTTCGGTCATGTTGCCGTCGACGATTGCTCCGATGCGATCGACGCCACTCTGAAAATGATCAAACAAAAAGACCTGACTCTGGACGTGAATACTTCGGGACTGCGCAAACCGGTAGGAGATATTTATCCCTCGGAAGATATTTTGCGCCGCGCCTTTGTCCTCGGCATCCCCATTTCATTGGGCAGCGATGCCCATCGACCGCAGGAGGTGGGCTATCATTTTAACCAAACAGTGGCTCTGCTGCAGAATATCGGTTACCGCGAATATGTTTCTTTTGAAAAAAGAAAAAGATACAAAACATCATTTGATTTCTCAGGATAATGTTGCCAGATGACATTCAGCATAAGAACACGTTCCGATTGGGAATCGGCCGAAGATCAACTGTTAACGCCTTTTGCGGCGCACAGCAAAGATTTTGCCGGCACTCGCCTGCACGAAGAACCGGAACATGCCTATCGCACGGCTTTTCAGCGCGACCGTGACCGTATCATCCATTCACGTGCGTTTCGGCGGCTAAAACACAAACGCCAGGTTTTTCTCACCCACTCGGGCGATCACTACCGCACACGATTGACCCATACGCTGGAAGTCGCCCAGTTGTCGCGCACCATGGCCCGCAGTCTCGGACTCAACGAGGACCTGGTAGAAGCCATCGCCCTCGGACATGATCTCGGGCATACGCCGTTCGGTCACATCGGCGAGATCGTGCTGCACGATATCATGTGCGGCAGCGAGACCCTGTCCGGCGTGCTGCCCGGTCGCAATCAGGGCGGATTCAAGCATAATTATCAGAGCGTGCGCGTGGTGGATCTGATCGAGAAAAAATATACGTGGCCCGGTCTGAATCTCACCGCCTGCGTCCGTGAAGGCATCCTCAAGCATACGCGCCTGCGCCGAAATGAGTTGCACTTTGCCGACCTGAATTTGCAGGGGCTGCATTACGAGTTAGATCATGCCACCACCCTCGAAGGGCAGATCGTCGCCGTATGCGATGAAATCGCGCAGCGCACTCACGATCTGGAAGACGGCATCCGCGCAGGCTATGTTTCGCTGCGGCAGGTACTCGAGTTGCCCTTGATTCAAGAGGCCGATCGCTGTCTTGCAATCAAACCAACCGATGAATTGGTCCATCGCAATTATCTCATTCGCGCGCTCATCAATCTTCTGGTCACCGATGTGATGGAAGCAAGTTTACACCGCGTACAACATCATATCGAGAAAACCGGACGGCAGCAATATTTTGACCGGCAGATCATGTGGTTCAGCGATGCCATTCATCCCCTGCAGGAGGCGCTGGACGGATTCATCGCCGAAAATATCATCAAAATTGCTTCCGAGGAGCGCAGCGACGAACGCGCCGTTTACATCATCCATAACCTGTTCAAGGCATTTTACCAGAATCCGCATTTATTACCGACCTATGTTTTGGCGAATTTTGTCGACGACGCGACCATGAAGGCGATCATGTTCGCCCCGGCGCAGCATGACGAGGGCAACGAGGCGCGCACGCGCGTGCAAAACCACACCCGCTTTCTGCGCGCCATTTGCGACCATATCGCCGGAATGACCGACAACTATGCAAATTCCGAGATCGTAAGAGTGGAACAAGAGCTCTATGGCGGTTAAATTGGAATTACATAACATCCGTTTCCGCTATAGCGGCATCGGCGCTTCGGATCAATGGGTGTTGCAGGACGTATCGTTATCGTTCAGACGGACTGAATGCACCGCCATCGTCGGGCCCAGTGGTTCGGGCAAAACCACCCTCATCCAGCATTTTACCGGATTATTAAAACCCTCGGGCGGCAGGATACTGGTCGATGGCATGGATATCTGGGATAAAAGCTACGATCAGAACCGTTTACGGCGGCGCATCGGACTGGTTTTCCAGTTCCCGGAAGCGCAGCTTTTCGAGGAGACGGTATTCCGGGATGTGGCTTATGGTCCCAGCAATTTTGGATTGCCGGAAGAGGAAATCAAATCTGTGGTGGAAGAAGCCATGAGCGATGTGGGATTGACGCCCGATTTATTCGCATCGCGCTCGCCCTTTCATCTCAGCGAAGGGGAGAAACGGCGCGTCGCCATTGCCGGCGTACTGGCCATGAAGCCCGACATGGTGGTGTTCGACGAGCCCACAGCGGGATTGGATGCTTCCGGCATTCGAGAGATGGAACGCATTATAGATCAGCTGATCGCCGGAGGCACCTCGGTTGTGGTTGTAACCCATCACATGGATTTTGTCAATAATATAGCCCATCGCGCTTTGGTCATGCGCCGGGGAAAAATCATTTTCGACGGCCCCCCGGACCGACTTTTTGCCGGCCAACAGTTGTTACGACAAGCGGGATTGACTATGCCGCAATTTTTGCGCGAAAAAGCGTTACACCAGCAGAACTGGCCGGCGTCCTGGCGCAAGGCCAACAGCCTTCGCACTTTGTTGAAACTGATCAAGGCATCCCGACCGGAGAGCCTGAACATCGATCAATAAATGCCCGTGTGTTCGAAAATACGACAGGCGATTTATTTTTGTCCAGCTGCCGGCGGTGAGCTGATGAGGGGGGATTTTTGACGTTGTCCTCAAACAAGCAGGTGTGGATAACAACTTGTTTTAATTAGGCTGATAGCTGAGGCAGCATACGGTATTCGCTCTTTTTCTTCCGTTCTCCGCTTTATTTCTGGCCTGTTTTTTGCTTGTGTAGAGTGGGCAAATACAGGGTAATTAAGGCGGAGGAGGCCTGATGGAATATATCAATGATCTACAGGTGGCTGAAAAGGCCATGGATATTGCCGACACGCCGCAATCGGAAAGGTTTGGGTTTGAGCTCTATTATCCCAAAGTCAGCCGCAGTCCGGAAATTCAGAAAATTTACGGATTGATCAGTAAGGTAGCCCGCAGCAATGCCACGGTGCTCATTCAGGGGGAGACCGGATCGGGCAAGGAATTGATTGCCGGCGTAATACAGTCGCAAAGTTTAAGGGCGAAAAATCCCTATGTAACCGTTAATTGTGCGGCATTGCCGGAGCAGCTGCTGGAGAGCGAACTCTTTGGCCATGAGAAGGGCGCTTTCACCGGCGCGTATACCACCCACATCGGCAAGTTTGAGCAGGCCGATGGCGGGACGTTATTCTTAGATGAAATCGGCGATATGCATCCTTCGACGCAGGCGAAAATCCTGCGCGTGCTGCAGAATCAGTCGTTCACCCGAGTCGGCGGGCAAAAAACCATCAATGTGGATGTACGCGTCATTACCGCTACCAACAAGGATTTGTGGGAAGAGATGGAGGCGGGACGGTTTCGCGCCGATCTATTTTACCGCTTGAATGTGGTCACTTTGCATGTGCCGCCGTTGCGAGAACGGCGGGAGGATATATTGTTGCTGGCCGACTATTTTCGCAAGCGGTTTGCGGCGGAAATGAAAAAAAACGTCGGTCCTTTCAGCGAAGAAACCAAACAGCTGCTGTACAACCATTCCTGGCCGGGCAATATTCGCGAACTGCGCAATCTGATCGAGCGCGCCGTTCTGGTGGTCAACAGCAACCAGGATATTATGCCGAAAGATTTGGCCATGACCGGCAAGGATTATTTTGCCGCCGGCGGCCGCGATCGCCGAACCGAAGAACGCAAAAGTGTCACGCTTCCGACTCTGGATTTGATGGAGCTGGAACGCCACGCCATCACCATCGCGCTGATGCGCAGCAAATGGGTGCAAAAGGACGCCGCCCAATTGCTCGGCATTTCGCCGCGGGTGCTGAACTATAAAATTGCCCAGCATAAAATATCGCACGACAGCTGGCGCAGAAATGCCGTTTAAAATGACAGGGAACGGTCTCTGGCTGCGTAGAGCCGCGAACGGATGATCAACCTAACAAGAAGCAATCCCCGAACGCGAGATGATTATCAAAATGGCAAGAAGCGGTCCCTGACCGCATAAATCTGAACCTGATAAAAAGAACAGATAAAGACAAAAATAATATAGGAACATCATACATAACTCTCTGAACGGAATGAATACAATACGCTGGCTTTTGCTGATCCAACTCTTGTTTTGCACCCTTGCCTCTGCATCCTCCATCATACTAACCTGGTCCGCCAACTCTGAACCCGATTTGCTCGGATATCGCGTCCACTGGGGTACGCTGTCGAAGAAATACACCCAGTCCATCGATGTGGGCCTGGCAACCCAGTGCGAAATAGCTGAGCTGACGCCCGGTTACCGCTACTACTTTGGCGTCACCGCGGTCGATCACTGGGGCAATGAAAGCAGGTATTCGGTTGAGGTTTCCGCTGTGCCGGGTGGCGACGCCGCGGTGCCCGTCGACTATGAGCTTGAAACGATCATTCCAAATCCTCTGTTCAGCGGACAATACGCTCTGCTGCGCTTTGCGCAACCGGAGCAGCGTACCATTCACCTTGCCGTATATAACTGCCTGGGACAACGCGTGCGCACGCTTTTCAAGGGCGAAAATCCCGCCGGCTTTCATCAACTGGCCTGGGAAGGTCTGGACGACGCCGGCCGCGCGCTGCCGACGGGCGTGTATTTCTGTCGCCTACAGTCGGGCGAAACTGTGCTGCATCGACCCTTCACGATTGTGCGGTAGCGAGTAAATGATAGCTTGCCACACACTCTGATCCTCCGCTGAAAGCGCGAGAGTGGAAATCATTTTTTCAGATTCTTTGAATTTATTTTTAACCTTCAGGGCAACAGGCATAAAAAAAGGAGGGCGCCGCGGGGATCGGTCGCCCTCCTTTTCTGTATCCATCCTATTTCAGATGTGAGGGGGATTATTTTAATAAGACAAGCCGTTTGGTCGCCACCCGATCACACGCCTGCAGTCTGTAGTAATACAAACCGCTCGGGATGCCGGCCGCATTCCAGACGACCGAATGGTATCCAGCTCCCCGGTTACCATCGACCAGCCTGCTTATTTCTCGTCCATTTAAATCATAAATAGTCAGCGTAACTTTCGCAGCCTCCGGCAGCGCGTAACGAATGGTGGTCGTCGGGTTGAACGGATTGGGATAATTCTGATCCAGGCAGAATTCCGCCGGCATCTGTGCCAATCCCGCTGTCTCCGACAATGGCTCAGCTTGGCCAATTTTACCATTGCCTACTCCAAATTCCACTATCTGAATCCAGCCACCTTGACCCCACTTTGGACCATGCAGGATCAATTTGATGTAAGTAGCGACAACCGGACTACCAATATTGTAATATCTCATAGTGGTATATTTTGGATATATACGAGCAACCGAATTAAAATCACCATCGCCGAGTCCAGACGTTGATACCAACACTTCAATGTCGGTAGCTTGACGATCAGAATATTTGTCGTCATCACTACCGTTATCAGTTTGTATAAATATGGTATCGAACATATACAATCCGTGATCGGCAAACCGAAAAACACCAAAAACCGCACCAGAGTCAAAATACTTGACCGTAGTGGTGCCGTCCCAACCTTCCAGATCGCCGTCTACTGCGTTATCCCATGGTTCTTTCACAAACGCCTGGGTTCCTTCAACAAACACAAGTCTGGCATCGCGCTCCTGAGGAGGGGGTGTTGGTGTTGTCTGGATGTTGAGAATGGCCAGGGCCTGATCAAAGTTACGCGAGAAGAACTGAAGCAAGGCCTGATCGATTATGCCGTCCGAGAGCAGGCGTTTGCGTGCCTTCCACACGCATTCCGGCACCGTCAGGCCCATGTCGCAGATATTGCGCGCACAGGAAGATTTCCAAAAGACGCATTTATTCCTCGTCAGTTTTACAAATTTATATCCGAAATCCTTTGCGACCTCGATGTGGGTGGAACGCTCAAAGGTATTCCACGATTCGACCAACAACCAGTCCGGCTGATAAACAAACGCATCTTCCCAAGTCCAAGTATAGACAAGGGTGTCCTGACGGTCGATGTAATGATTCTGGCCGAATATCCACTCCCGGTCGTCATATCCTGGCCATACGGCGCCGATGAAATGGGAAGGATGCAGTGGCGGAACCAGATTATAATATTGCTGTAGATAGCCCTCTCCCCATTCCATGCCGTTGGGATCCCAGTTGCCGTTGGTCGCCTGCACCCAGGGATAAAAGCCGTCTACATACTCGGCGATTTCCTGATAGCATTCATCGAAATTCCAAAAGACGAGGACGTCATCCGGCAGGATGGTATCAACAGCTTGATTGAATTTGATACAGCACAGTTCCTTTTTTTCACAAAAAACGAACAAAGGCCGATAGGTTTGCGTGCGATTGCCCCAATAGGCTGGATGGGTCAAAATATTATTTTTGATAAATTCTAAATTTTCGTTTAGATCGCCGATGGCAGTTTCATTATAGGAGATGATGATCTGGAAATCAAAGCCGAGATACTGAAATCGTTCGTACAATCTCTGCGCCGCATCGAGCAGCCCTTTGGTCGGAGTCTGCTCATAGGCATCCTTGCCGTACCAATCAACCACAAAAGCATCGATATCGCTGGCCCAGGCGAGCAGGATGTGGTACTCCCAGATGTCCGGATCGTAAGAGTCGTAGAGTCCGACTATAGAGGTATCATTTACGCCGCCTAGATTGTTGGGCGACCAGTAGCGGAGGGCATCATCGCCCACATGGCCGGCGTACCAGCCTTCGTACCAGGCGAGTACGGGTTTGCAAACCCCTCCGTTGAAATTGATTTGCGCGCAATCATTTTCATTTTTAACTGTAGAAACTGTGATGGTTTCGGACAAACCCAGACTCGGCACCGAGACCGTATACTCGAGGCCGATGATAACGCCGCCGAAATAGTAATATCCGTTGGCATTGGTTAAATGCTTGGTGGATTTTGGCACATCTTTGCTGTCGAGACGGACGAGGACACCGACAGCCGGTTGGCCGTTATCAAAGACGTGGCCTTCGATGCAGGTGGTCTTTACTTTGTTGACAAATGCCGCCGTGGCTTCGCCGCCTTCCGGAACGGTTACGGTAACAGGTGTCGGTGAGACGTGTTCATATCCCTCGGCATCCGATTCTGTCACCACGTGGATACCGGTTTCTGTTGGCAGCTGTTTCTGGTGAGAAACATCTGTTCCGGCATTTAGATTCAACTCCACCGTTTCGGTGCTGCCGTCCGGATAGGCAACTTCAAAGGTAAATTTGACCGGTTTGGGATTGAATCCCTCGACGGTCTTTTTGATGATTAGTTTCTGTACCGGTTTTTCGGTGCCGATGTAATGGCTGGGATCCTCGTCGATTACAGTGGTTTCCTTGTAATCGCCCGTAACCTTGCCCGTATTTTTATATTGACCGAGGACGGCTGATCCCTTTGCCTCATACAACCAGGTCTCAGTCAAGTCCAAGCAGCCATCTTTGTTGTCATCACCCGATTGATATGCCGGCGTCACACCCTGGTCATCGGTGACGATGATATTGCAGAGCGGCACATTGCCGGTGTTTTTAACGACATAGGTCCAGGTGACCGGATCGCCGACATGAATTTCAGGTCCGGGCGGCGAATCTGCATCTTCGCCGTTGGTGGCTTTTTCGATGTCGATGTCGGGGTTGGCTGTGAATTCATAGTTACCGAAATCCAGCTCATGAAAACCCGGTGGCGGCGTGCTCAGCAGTTCATAGGTGCCGTCTGCTTTGTAAAGGATGGTATAAGTGCCGCCGGGAGGACAGGATTGTACCCAGCCGCTCTGTAAAACTTCGCTGACGAGGTAGGTTCCGGCAGGCAAATTCTCCGGGAAGAACCATTTGCCGAAATTGGGATCCGCAGGATCCGAGATCGTTTGAACCGTGAACTCGGCGCCGGTGTCGAGATTTTTCAGGACAATCGTCCAACCGCCGAGAAGTGGTTCAGTGTATTCTTCCAGGCCATTTTTATTTAGATCATGGAATTTGCCGCCTTCGGGTTCTTCGCCGTAATAGTGGCTGGGATCCGTATCCGTAACGCGGGTTCCGTCCGGAGCCAATCCGGCAACTGTGGCTACATTTTGATATTGGCCTGCCGTTGCAATGCCTGTTGCGGTTCCGATCATACTTTCACCCGGCGCCAGGGTTGTTGCGGGAAGGGTAACAACAACGCCCTTGTCATCGGTAACGGTAATATTGTTCAACGGCACATCCCCGGTGTTGGTGACGAGATACGTCCAGGTGACCGGATCGCCCACGCGAATCTTCGGTCCGGTCGGAAGATCCGCATCCTCGCCGTTGGTAGCTTTTTCGATCTCGATGGCGGGTTCGGGCGGGGGAGATGGACAAACATAACAAAAATTGTAATGCGATATTTCGGGTACGTTCCCTCCCTCATTATCTGGGCATCGTAAGTTATTATCGCCGGTTGTCCCCGGAGTGCCGTAATCGTATACATAGGCATCTGGTCCACCCTTCATGATGACGGCCTTGATAGGGATGGTGGATGTAAACGCTAAATACTTGTTGTCGGTAATCGTTACGGTTACCGTCGCATTCGGACAATCAAGGCTATAGGTCCCACCCTCGGGTGGATCGACCTTTAACTCTTTTTC
>JAFGSU010000103.1 GCA_016934435.1 Candidatus Zhuqueibacterota bacterium
AACCATAATACATAAACCGAGTAGATGTGATTTTTGTGGAACCTGTGTCGGCGTGTGCCCTCAGGATGCCATTGAATTGGCCGAGTGTGAACTGGTTATTCTATGCGACCGTTGCACCATGTGCCGATTGTGTATTCATATTTGTCCCTTGCGAGCCCTGGAATTGAGCGATGAAACCCGAATATGATATCATCATAGTCGGCGCCGGACCTGCAGGTTCAACTGCCGCGCGTATGGCGGCTCTGGGTGGCGCATCGGTGTTGTTACTGGAAAAAGACCGAGAAATCGGTATCCCTGTGCGCTGCGCTGAAGGGGTGGGGCAATTTGGCCTGAGCGCATTGATAGATATCAAACCTCACTGGATTGCGAAAAAAATAAGCGGCGCGATGTTACATGCGCCATCGGGCGCACAGGTACCCCTGCACACCGAACAGATTGGATATGTTTTAAATCGCAAGATATTCGATTTCGAGTTGGCACAGATGGCGGCGCTTGCGGGTGTGGATATTGAAACCAGAGCATTTGTATGTAATTTATTGCATGATGCCCACGGCGTCGCGGGTGTTATTGTCAACAGGATGGGTGATAAACAGACTATCAGGTGCAAAATTGTCATCGGCGCGGATGGCGTTGAATCCCGGGTCGGCCGATGGGCCGGGCTGGATACCACCACGCCCATGCGCGACATGGAAACCTGCGCTCAGGTTACCATCGGCAATTATAATGGAGAAGCAAATACCTGTCACTTTTATTTTTCACAACGCTCCTTCCCGGGTGGCTATGGCTGGGTTTTTCCCAAAGGTCAGGGTATGGCTAATATTGGATTGGGCATTTCCGGCAAATATGCTCACCTGCGTGCACCCTGCGAGCTGCTGGAAGATTTTTTACGGCAGCATTACCCGCATGCAGCCATACTGACCCGCGTTGCAGGGGGTGTGCCGTGCGCATTACCCGTCTCCGCAATGGTGGCAAACGGATTAATGATCGTTGGTGATGCCGCCCACCAGGTTAATCCGCTGACCGGCGGCGGCATCGTGAGTTCCATGGCGGCGGCGCAAATGGCCGGGCGCATAGCCGCTGAGGCTATAGCTAAAAGAGATGTGTCGGCTAAGGCTCTATCTGCCTATGAAAAGGAATGGCGGCGGCAGGAGGGGAAAAAAATGGCCATGTACTATCGATTGAAACAGTTCGTTTTTGATCTTGACGATGATGCCTTCAACCATATCGCAAACACCGTACTGAAATTGGAACCTAAAAAGCGAACCATGGTGAATATTTTCAAAGCAGCATTGTTAAAAAAACCGTCTCTCATGCTGGATGTGGTCAAACTCTTTGCCCAGAGGTAAAGTATGCTATCGGCTTTTATTGAAATGTTGAAAAAGGATACCCATATATTCGGATTGCCCAATATTCTGTCCGTCTGCCGCCTATTATTTTTACCATTTATTTGTCATTACATTTCTCTTAATTCGACCAGGGGCAATTATATAGCCCTTATTCTTTTTATGCTGGCGGCCGTCACCGATTTTTTCGATGGCTTTGTGGCGCGACGCTGGAATCAATTCTCACAATTGGGGCGTATTCTGGATCCGGTGATGGATAAACTCTATGTAAACGTACTTATGCTGTTTCTTGCCGTCTACCGAGATTTGCCTTACTGGTATATCGCCTGCGTCATCGGTCGCGATTTGCTTATATTATTGGGCAGCGTGATGGTTATTTCGAAAAAGAAGAAGGTGCTGGAATCGGTATTTATCGGCAAGGTAACATTGGGTTTATATCTTTTGGTTATTTTTTCGTATTTATTGAATCTGCAACCGTACAATGTTATTTTCTTATGGCTGTCGGTTGTTATGATTCCAATTTCTTTCTTCCGCTATGTTCATATTTATTTAAAAAGTAACAAGAATCAGGCCTCACCCGTCGATGCTCGATAATTTTGTTTCAGCGAGAATTTGAGTCAACTGGTTGGCTTTAAGACAGTGACGGATTTGATTTGAACCATCGTATTTATTTGATAAAGGATATTGGTTGCTAGAAACACTGAAAAGAATTCAAAAGGGGCTTTTTAAAACCAAGAATAACCTGGTCGATGGCATTGTGCGCATCATCAATCAGGCCAAGGGTATCGATGAATCATTGCTGGAGGATATTGAAGAGCAGCTGCTGTTGAGTGATATCGGCGTTGATACTGTTGAAACTATCATCTCGTCGCTACGAACCAAAAGCCGTGAATCGGGCACTATATCTGCGGATGAGGTTATTGAGCTTTTAAAATCAGAACTGATAGAGATTCTCGATTCTGTGAAACAAGTGGAGAGAGAACCACCTGGCGCAATGCCCAAACCCTGTGTCATCAGCATTGTCGGCGTTAACGGCACGGGAAAGACAACCACTATCGGCAAACTGGCCAACCGCTATGCGCAGGAGGGTAAAAAAGTATTGCTGGCAGCGGCGGATACTTTTCGGGCTGCGGCCATCGAACAGCTAAACGTGTGGAAATCTCGCGCTGGCGTTGATATTGTACATATGCAGACGGGCGCGGACCCGGCAGCCGTTGCCTTTGATGCCTTGAAAGCGGCCATGTCGCGTCAGGTAGATGTACTGCTCATCGATACAGCGGGTCGGTTACACACCAAAGGCAACCTCATGGCGGAGCTGACTAAAATCCACAGGGTACTGGGCCGGCAATGCCCCGGCGCTCCGCATGATATTTTTTTGGTCATGGATGCAACCACCGGGCAGAATGGCTTATCCCAGGCGCGAAAGTTTACCGAAACCGGTGAAGTGACCGGAATTATCATTACCAAACTGGACGGCACCGCCAAAGGCGGCATTGTTTTTGCCATTGCCAGGGAATTATCGCTTCCGGTGCGTTATATCGGCCTCGGCGAAAAGATCGATGACCTGGCGCCGTTTGATAGCCGTACCTTTGTAGAGGCTCTTTTCGCATGAAACTCTATTGCGTCAGCCTCGGATGCCCCAAGAACCACATCGACCTGGAGATGATACTCGGCGGCCTGGCAACTTCCGTCGAGCTGGTGCAGAACCCGGCCGATGCGGAGGTCATGGTGATCAATACCTGTGCTTTTATTGCTCCGGCAAAATTAGAGTCCATTGAAACGATTTTGCATTTAGCACAGTATAAAAAGGAAAAGCCTTCGGTTAGAATAATGGTAACGGGTTGTTTGCCGCAGCGCTATCAGGATGAATTGGTGCGAGAACTTCCCGAGGTAGATGCTTTTTTCCCGAGCGCTGATGTTCATCGTACGCGGCAGCAGATTTGTTCTTTGTTAGAGATTTCTGAAAATAAGCTGGCGAGATGGCGAATAGGTCATCCCCATTCCGCCTATTTACGAATTGCCGACGGTTGTAATAATCGCTGTAGTTATTGTGCCATCCCTATGATCAAGGGCGGTTATCGCAGCCGGGCAATGAATGAGATCGTGGCCGAAGCGGAAGAATTGGCGGCAGAGGGCGTGTCGGAGATTAATCTAGTGGCACAGGATACCACCCGCTACGGTAGCGATTTAAAAGAAGGGTGTTCTTTACATCGTTTATTACGCAGACTCGACGAAATCAAAGGGGTGCAGTGGATTCGCCTTCTGTACACCCATCCGGCCCATTGGTACCCGGAGCTCCTGGAGACGATGGCGGATTTGGCGCACGTCACTAAATATGTGGATTTGCCCATACAACACGTCTCCAATACAATCCTGGAGCGCATGGGCAGGAAATATGATCGGCGTGCTTTGGAGGCGTTGATCCGGATGATGCGAACGGAAATTCCCGATCTGGTTTTGCGCACGTCTGTAATTGTGGGATTTCCAGGCGAAACGGAGGGTCAATTTCAAGAGTTATTACATTTTATCCGGGATACCCGTTTTGAGAGATTGGGCGTATTCGAATATTCCGCTGAGGAGAATACGACTGCGGCGCTTTACAAGGGGACGGTCAGCTCGGCAAAAAAACGCGTACGGATGGATGAAATAATGGCTTTGCAGGCGGATATTTCAATGGCTTTTAATCAATCCCTTGTCGGCCGAACAATGACCATACTTGTCGATGAACAGGAGGCGGATTCGAATTTGTCTCTGGGGCGAACACAATGGGATGCGCCCGAGATCGATAATCTCGTACACCTGTCCGGGCGAATACAGCAGGGTACCTACGTTGCCTGCAGGATCGCCGGCGCTGAATGCTATGATTTAACGGCGACGCCCTTGAACCACGACGGCTGACGTTTCTTGTTCAGATTATAAGCTCGAAAGGAGCATTGTATGTTGAAGAATATATTTAGAGTGGGTATAGCCCTACACTTATTTGTGTTGATTGCTTTTTCTGCATCGGCTGTAATGGCGCAACCGGATATTCCGCGCGCTCAGGAATCCCCGGGGCCTAATTTTCACTTTGATGTGATCAATTTTGCCAGTCCGGTGGATCTCCAAACCAGCCGGTTGTACCTTTATATCCAGGTAGTGTTCGATGAATTGCAATTCGTCAAAATGACGGATGGCTTTGAAGCAAATTATGAAGTGAGCGCCGTTATCTACGATGACGATGATTATCAGGTGGATGGTAAAAGCTGGAAGGAGAGTATGGGTGCGGAAAATTATGATATGACGAACCGCCGCAACCGCTACAGTCAGAGTTATCAAACATTCGATTTGCCACCCGGCGAATATAACATCACGATCACTATCCAGGATTTGGAAACCCGACTTTCAACCATACGAAAAGCGAAAGTTGAGTTACGGGATTTCAGCCAGCCGAAACTGATGTTGAGCGACATCGGCCTGGTGAGCCAGATTATTACCGATTCCACCGGTGTTCGCGCAATTCGACCGGAGGTGACTGATGCCAGTAAAGGGGTTATGGATTCGACCTATACCTTTTTTGAGATCTATAATCCTGAAAACTATGACAAGGTCACCATTGAATATGAAATTTATGCAACCACATTAAAAACCCGAATCCGCAAGAGTTATGAAAAAAAATTAACCGGATTTCGCACATTGGATTATTTTATGCTCCATGCCGATAGCCTTAGCCACGATTTATACAACCTGACCGTAAAGGCACAGCACAATGATGACTCTTACAAGGTGAAAAAGAATTTTTATGTGCGCTGGAGCGCTTTACCTACTTCAGCCAGGGATCTTGATACCGCCATTGATCAGGTACGCTATATTGCCACCAAAGATGAATGGAAAAGATTGAAAAAAAGCAAGGGAGAGCAGCGCCAGAAAGAATTCCTTGCCTTCTGGCAGCGTCATGATCCAACGCCCGGCACGGAGGCCAATGAGGCCATGGATGAACATTATGCCAGGGTGGAATATGCCAACCAGCATTTTTCCGGTATGCAGCGGGCGGGATGGCGCACCGATATGGGTATCATATACATCATCCTGGGCGCTCCGGATGATATTGATCGCAACGCCTATCCCCGAGCGAGTAAACCGTACGAGATCTGGTACTATTACCGCTACAATCGGCAGTTTTTATTTTATGACTATACCGGCTTTGGCGATTATCGTCTGGAAACCCCCTATTCCATCTATGAATTTCAACGATTACTCAACAACTGATGGAGTGCTATGAAAACGTTACTACCTCCGCAAATCAATCCCGGTGATCTGATAGCGATTGTATCACCGGCAAGTCCTCCCTATGGAGAAAAAAGTCGGCAGTATCAAACAGGTGTTCAATATCTGCAGCAGCGAGGCTATCGCGTGTTGGAGGGTCAGCATGTGCTGAAAGAGTATGGTTACCTGGCCGGCACGGATGAGGAACGGGCGGAAGATTTGAATGCCATGCTTCGCAATCCTGATGTCAAGGCCATCATTTGCTCTCGCGGCGGCTACGGCACGCCGCGCATCCTGCATCGGATTGATTACGAGGCAGTACGGCGGCAGCCCAAAATCTTGGTAGGGTATAGCGACATAACCAGTCTGCAGCTGGCGCTGAATGCGCAAACGGGTTTGGTTTCTTTTTCCGGGCCTATGGTTGCGGTTGAAATGGGAAAGGGTATCCTGCCGTTTACGGAAAAATATTTTTGGCGCATCCTTACTTCTCCCCGCCGTTTTGCCATGAAAACAAATGTGCCGGGATTTAAAACCAAGGTTTACCGAAAAGGCGTGGCTACGGGGCGGCTTTTGGGCGGCTGTCTGTCGCTGATCAATCCCTTAATCGGGACGCCTTATATGCCCGACTTTACAGGCGCCATTCTGGTTCTGGAAGATATTGGTGAAGATGTTTACGGAATCGACCGTTATCTCGTGCAATTACGGTATGCCGGAGTTTTAAAAGAAATAAATGGATTGATATTGGGGCAGTTCCTGGACATGGAAAGCGAAGAGGAGGGCGGTCAGCCGTCGTTGACGCTCGACCAGGTGATTAAGGAACATACACACGATCTGAAAATTCCGATCGTGGCCAATTTTCCTTATGGTCACAATGATTTCAAGTATACGCTACCCATTGGGTGCCGGGTTCAATTGGATAGCCAATCGGGTTTGGTACGACTGCTCGAGCCGGCAGTCAGCAAAGCCGTTTAAGGAGACTATAACGCATGTTATCCGTATGTGTTTTCGCCTCGGGTCGTGGTTCCAATTTCCAGGCTTTACTGGATCAGATCGATCAGGGCAAGGTGGATGCGCAGGTGGTATTGGTCATCAGCAACAAATCATCTGCAGGTGCGCTGGAAATCGCTCGCAAGCGTGGAATCCCTGCCTTGCATATTTCGGACGTGCATTTTTCCTCCACGCAGGAGTACGTCGAGCGGTTGCTGGCGCTGCTGCAGGAGCACGGCGTCGGCCTTATTGTCCTGGCAGGTTATTTAAAGATGGTGCCGTCGGAAGTCATCACCCGATATCGGCACCGTATTATCAACATTCATCCCGCTTTGCTGCCTTCATTCGGCGGCAAAGGATTGTATGGGCATTTTGTCCACGAAGCGGTGTTGGCGTACGGCTGCAAAGTATCGGGCGCCACCGTGCATATAGTTGATATCGAATATGATACCGGGCCGCCGATCGTGCAAAAATGCGTCCCGGTTCATGACGACGATACACCCGACACATTGGCTGTGCGGGTTTTACAGGTGGAACATGAAATATTACCGCAAGTTGTACACCTGTTCGCCCAAAACCGTGTGGTTGTGAGCGGGCATCACGTCCGAATTTTGCCTGAAAGGAGGGAGGAAATCTGATGAAGACCGACAAAATACGTCTTATTGCATTACTCTTTGTTTTGCTGATATGTTGCAGCAAGCCGGACTCGGCCTATCAACTCATTGATCTGCAAAAGCTGGATGATTCCATCGCGATAGACCTCAGATACGCCACAGCGGATAATTTTCTGGGTAGGGCTGTTTATTCGGATACGAGGTGTTTTTTGCGTCGATGCACGGCCGAGAGACTCGTGCGGGTTCAGAAGCGGCTGCAGCCTATGGGCTATGGCATTAAAGTATGGGACGGCTATCGTCCGCTTTTTGTACAAAAACAGATGTGGGAAATTTTGCCTGATGCCAAATATGTAGCCAATCCGGCCACGGGATCGCGCCACAATCGCGGCGCGGCTGTCGATGTCACGCTGGTGGACGCTCAGGGTAACGAGCTGGAGATGCCGACGCCGTTCGATGATTTCAGCGAAAAGGCGGCGGCTCATTATGAGGATGTTTCCGAAGCCGCATTGAAACATCGGCAGATACTCCAGTCCGCTATGACTGCAGAAGGATTCCAGATCTATCATGCCGAATGGTGGCATTTCAATGATCCGGAATGGGAAAAGTGTGAAATACTCGACGTGGACACAAAAAATTTGTAAAATCTCCGCTTTTATAAGCAATTGTTTTGTTTTTTAATTTTTTTTTATTTAATTAGATTTTTAAACAGGAGCTTTGCATATTAACGTAAAGGGGACACTGTGCTGGATAAAATAAAAATTAAGCGGGCGCTGGTTAGTGTCTATAACAAGGCCGAATTACTCCCCCTGGCCAGGCTATTGAAAGAGTTGGATGTAGAAATTCTTTCAACAGGCGGCACGGCAAAATTTTTGCAGGATAATAATATCCCTGTTATCTCTGTATCCGATGTTACGCAATTCCCGGAAATCCTGGGAGGTCGTGTCAAAACGCTTCACCCCCATATTCATGGCGCGATTTTAGCAAAGAGAGAAGATTCGGAACAGATGGCGCAATTAAAATCGCTGGATATGACGGCCATTGATATGGTTGTGGTCAATCTGTATCCGTTCGAAAAAACAATTTCCAGGGCGGAGGTCACGCTGGCCGAGGCCCTGGAGAACATCGATATCGGCGGGCCGTGTATGATACGAGCTGCAGCCAAGAATTACCCCGGTGTGGCGGTGCTCACCGATCCGTCGCAATATGCGGACGTCATCGATGAACTGTCAGCCAATCAAGGGGCCCTCTCTTTGCAAATGCGGCAACGGCTATCTCTGGCCGCATTCCAGCGTACCAGTCAATATGATCATGCCATCCAGGGCTATCTTTCTCAAGCGGAGAAAGAAGGAACATTTCCCGATATTCTTTCGCTTCGACTCCTGAAAATGCAGGACCTCCGTTATGGAGAAAATCCGCATCAGCCGGCTGCATTTTATCGTGATGAAAAGGACCGGCCATTTGGGGAACAATTGCACGGCAAGGAGTTGTCTTTTAATAATATTATGGATATTCATTCCGCCATGGGATTGGCCTCGGAGTACAGCGAACCCTGCGTTGTCATCGTCAAGCATAATAATCCGTGTGGCGTCGCACTCGGTAGCGACATTGCGGAAGCGTATGATAAGGCATTACAAACGGATTCGGTTTCCGCTTTTGGCGGCATTGTGGCAGTAAACCGCCCGATTCAGACGGAATTGGCCAAAAAGCTCAATGAGCTTTTTCTGGAAGTGGTGGTTGCCCCCGAGTTTACAGCTGAAGCCTTACAGATATTGCGGCAGAAGAAAAACGTCCGTCTGATACGCTGGCCGCAGGTCAACATTACGGCATCGGATTGGGATGTTAAAAAAGTACTGGGGGGGTATCTATTTCAAA
>JAFGSU010000104.1 GCA_016934435.1 Candidatus Zhuqueibacterota bacterium
AAGCCCGCCGGCGATGTTTGAGCCTTGCATGGTCCCGCGTGAAGGATCCTTGTAGTATGCTCGGTAACCGCCGGCTTTCTGAGTCTCGTCGAACCAGGTTAAAATATCCTTAAGTCGCTGCCAGGCGTCGTCAGGTCCATCGGTAATCAGCCGTGCCATCATATCATGATAGGAAAAGCCAAGCACAGCGCCGCCGTCCTGTACCTGGTAGCCCCATGGAATACGTTCAGGATTGGACCAGGTCCAGACATAATATTCTATATTACGCCTGGTAGTCGAACGTGGTCCAAAGCGCCAGTGGTAGATGTCCTCGCCGGTAGAAGTGTCGCCTTTAACGATACGCCTGCCTGAAATCCAATCGCGGATTGATCGTGCCTGCCAATGCGCTGCAAAATTGTAATAGATTGCCTCATTATTCAGAAATGTTAAACCGTAATCGTGGAGCTCACCATCGAGATCGACAGTACCGAAACGACCGGTTTTTTCGTTCCAAAATCTCCTGGTGCCGTAATCTCGTACCTCTTGAGCATGCGCGCGCAGGTCGTTAGGGTCAAAAGCTTCGGCGCCGGTGGCGATACACCATTGCGGGTGGCTATCAATCTGTTCTTCCAGATCGGCAAGATCATTTAGAGCATCATAATAATAAATAGTCGCCAATGCGTCTTCGCCGCCAAATGGAAGCAAATCCCAGTAGTTGCTCCCAATACCATTGCCAGCTATGATTACTTTCTTCCCTTTGGGTGTCAATCGCAAGCCACTGCGACCTTCATGTCCGGGCCAGGTCGTGTAGATACATTTCCGCTGACGCGTGTCAAATTCGTTCATAATGAAACGCATCGACGAGCGTATTCGCCCAATTTGTTGGCGTAAAAAAGTGATATCGTGTGTCCATGTGAAGTAGCTATGACAACCGCGGATGAAATTGGAGTTGTTAATGTTGTGTCGCGTATCGCATGCTGAATGGAAGGACTTGATGATCACTTTTGCTGCAGCCGGATTGTTAAAACCTATCCTCAGGCCCGTAATGGTTCCATTCCACTCAGGGATGCGATGTACCGGGATCATCGTCCGGGTCTCCATGTTCCCGGTTTCGGGATCCGTCGATCCCATCGGTAACACTGAGTATTGCTGATTCGTGGATGTCGCGGGAGAGAAATAGGCACGGGATTTGATATTGAACTGAGGCTGCTCCCGGGTTGTCCATTCGACAAAGCAGTTGCTTCCTTCCAGACCCGCGGCCCACCAGTTCAGGCGAAGCCACGGCATATTTTTTGAATTGATGGAAAACGCGGGTGTTTGCACAGTTGCTAGTGCTTCATTGAGTTCAACCAGCCACCCTTTGTCGCCAACTTCGCGGCCAAAACCGCCGCTGACAATCCACTCATCTGGTGCAGCAAGGGGCACTTCGTATCCCGATACGCCAATCTCCCGAAAGTGCCAGCCAATGCCACCAATCTCCGGCCACTTTGGAAATGGCCACCCCTCGGCATGGGCAGGACCGTCGTGTTGTTGAGTATGTATATAGCCTTCGGCATTCATTATACGGCTGGACAATGCCTCTGCCCAGCGCATAGGCATCGAATCTAAATGCGCATCCGATGGTCCGCGTGCAGGCCAAAGGGTGGACATCGTCATCCATTCCTCCCACAGTGAAATGAGCGGTCCGGCATGTTCGTAGTGGTGCCAGAACAGCGCCCTGAGCGACTCCATCTCTTTTTCATAACCGGGAACCATGAAGTACGGAAAATCATCAGGTATGGTTGGGGCGTTCACTGAGGGGTTGAGAGATGCAGACTTTTCCCGGGCATTGACAGAAAAACTGACGAGTAGAACAAGTAATGTAATTAAACTGAAAAAAATAAGAGATTTCATGATTCTCATCCTCAAATGATTCGCTTCATCATTGTAAGCTCTCCATAAAAATCAAAGTCGCTTTGAATATGGCTGATTTAATCCTTCACACAGCGAACGGAAAAACCAGCGATCATGTTGAAGCAGTCAATGTAGACTTTAGCATCACCGCGACTCAAATGCCGTTTCCACGCTGTAATATTATTGCAATTTGTTGAGGACCAAAAAGTGGCATAGTGCCCCATATTGAAGAAATTAGCTTTGCTGTCGCGGTGACCACCGGGTAAAGCTGAAAAACCATGATCATTGGTCGCACCTGTATTTGGACTGTTCCAGTGGGCCATTCCTTTTTCTTTCATATGCGCACCAGCCACTTCCTGACCTCCATAATAATCGATCAGGCTTTGCCATTCATCATGACCTGGCACATGCCAGCCTTCCGGTGCCAATTGACGGCTGTCGTTCACGGCATGCCAGTTATATAGTTTACCGTATTTTTCGCCGTTTGCAGGATCGTTTTCATAATAACACCAGGCGGGTGTTCCTTCTTCCCCGGCTTTTATCCACTCCTCTTTGGTTTTAGCCTCTGGTATAACATCACCATTTCTAAACGAGCCTGCATCCAAATTCTGCGTCATCCATACCTGGTTTCCAATTTTGACTTTCTCACTACTTTGGCTGGAAGATATTGGTGCCATCAATAATAGCAGGAAAGCTGCTGCTAAAATTTTGATTGTATTCATTGTTCATTTCCTTATTCTATATCTGACAATTTTAACCTTAATTCATGCTTTATGCAAAACCGAAAATATTGTTTTAATCTCTCACATTTCCTATGATCTGAACATCACCGCTTGATTCATTCGTGACGTTCAATCCACCACCCTCCACGCTGTTACCCATAATCACCGCTGATCTCACATTTTTTCCCAAATAAATATGAGCATCCGGAGTATTTCCATTGTCCAGAAAACGGCAATTCATCATCTGCAATGTGCCGTTGGTCATTTTAACATAGGGAATATCGGCCGTCCAATGGCATTCAATCCAATTCTTTGCATTGAAATGACAGGCGTTCAAAAAAACCGTTCCCTGACCATTATTAACAATATGCGTTCCCCCGAGGGTTTCCGCCCATCCCACAAACATGCAATTCGTCAATTTGACGGGCCCCCTGTTCTCCTCTTCAATGAGAATACCATCCATGAACTGACAATTTTCAAAGGCGATGCCTGAATGATACGAAGACTTTTCAACAACCACTGCCAATGGCCCGACATCCGAACCGCTTTGCGTGATCAGGACATTTGCCTGCGGATCATTTCCGGCAGGATCTCCTTCTGTCTCAAAGAAACGAAATCCGATTTTTGCCCATATAACAAAACAGTTGGTGACATACTCCCAGTCACAACGTCCAAATAGAAATCCTTCAAGATTATTGACCGTGAAATCATTAATCAGCTTGATTTCTTCATTCATCCTTTTTGGATAATTTATGTCCCACCACGCCACGGAATGTATGTGAACATTTTCAATTCTCCCGATATCGGTGGTACGATCGACGTAAATTCCCCGGCGCAGCGCACAAATATTAACATCGCGCAGATTATGGGACTCGTTGTACACCGAACCACAATCGATGCCGTTGTATGCATTGGCAATGGTTACATCGATTACACTGGCCATTCTACCGGTCGTCTGAATGCAGTATGGATACGGATGAATGTCATGCGGCAGTTGTTCCGGGTACACGATGCCGAGTCCCCGTATTGTGCTGCTGGATTCCAAAGTAATAAACGGCACCGCTCCTTCATCATCGCGGCCGGCGTATGCCATTAATATGGTTCCCCTGTCATAGAACAGAGTATTGGGACCGATGGCAACACCCTGTAATCCAACACTTCGTGGAATGGTGAGAATTCCGTCGAAACGGAATTTTCCCGCCGGAACATGGACGATTCCACCGTGTTCGGCCGCCTTGTTCAGAGCAGACTGGAATGCATGCGTGTTATCTGTTTTTCCATCACCAATCGCACCAAAATCAAGCACATC
>JAFGSU010000105.1 GCA_016934435.1 Candidatus Zhuqueibacterota bacterium
CCGTCGTATCGGCCGCGGCAGGAGGGATGAGGCGATCGAGCAGACGATAGCTCACCTCGTTGATGATGGTGTTATTGCCGGTGTTGCAGGCCATGAACAGGCCGAGGTTGCGATCGGGAAAAAGCCACAGGCGGGTGGAGATGCCGATGTAGCCGCCATTGTGGCCGATGAGGATGTCGTCTCGATACTTGCCGATATAGAACGCATACCCTGAAGCCGAATGCAACGGCGGGTGATGGCTGAACTGCGGTTGCTGCATCTTTTCGGCATAGGCCTCGCCAAGGATTTGCCGATTTTTAAATTTGCCTTTTTGCAGATGCATGATCATGAAATTCGCCATATCCGCGGCTGTGGAAAGCATCTGGCCGCCGGGATAGTCGTTGAGGAAATCGAAAGCATGCGCCTGGTATCCCCCGGATCGGTAGGAATAGCCGGTATAGAGATTTCTTTGCAGAGCCGGCGTCAGGCGATAGCCGCTGTGGCCCATTTCCAGCGGCAGGAGAATATGCTGACGCACATACTCGGCGAAATCCTTTTCGGCGACGACCTCGACGATGTATCCGGCCAGGGCATTACTGAAATTGGAATAGGTATAGACCTCGCCCGGCGGCAGGATGCGCGGCGGCAGGTATTTTTGCAGAAAGGGACCGAGCGCTATTTGCTCCGCCTGGCTGCGGGCGGATTTATCGATGTAGCGGTCGTCGAAGCCGGCGGAGTGGGTCAGCAGGTGCGCCAGGCTGATGGGCTCGGCTAAGGTATCGGCAATTTTCCAGTCCGGCAGATAATCGTTGACATTCCGGTGCATATCGAGCCTGCCCGCCTCGGCCAGTTGCATCACGGCGGTGGCGGTGAAGAGCTTGGAGACCGAAGCGATGCGCACCACAGTGCTGTCCGGATGCATGGGAATTTTTTTCTCCAGATCGGCATAGCCATAGCCTTTGGCGAAAATAATCGAACCGTCGTGAACGACGGAAATGACGACGCCCGGGGCGTGACAGGCAACCATCAATTCTCTGATGACCCAATCCACTACCGTTTCAATGGCTTTGGATTCAATGGGTATGCTGTTAAACGTTGCTTGCGATTGCTCTGTTGCCATGCCCGAAGAACCGGTTAGAAACAGGATAACAATGACTGGTGGAATGATTTTGATGGATATACGATGGATCAAATGACTCATACCGACCTCGTTTTGAATAATGGTTGTAGAAGGGATTCATTTTTTTAATTTACAATCTTTGCGCGTAAAAGTAAATTGTTTTTAAATTTTCAAAATCCCAATTGATTTATTGGCACAGGATCAATATATTAAGTGGGATTTAACAAAACGCCAACTGTGAGATTAACTGAAAGGGATACCATGCGAAATCGACTGTATTTGCTTTTAACGCTTTTAATATTCACGATCCTGTTTTCCGGCTGCCAAACGGTGGATGATCAATTCCGTTTTGTTTTTATGACCGACATCCACGTCCAGCCCGAACAGCTGGCGGTGGAGGGATTTACGAGCGCCATCGAAAAAGTCAATCAGCTGAAACCGGATTTTGTCATCACCGGTGGCGACCTGATCATGGATGCGTTAGGTCAGGGGGAGGAGCGATCGCTGATGCTGTACGAACTGTACAAAAATACTCAGCGGAATTTTACCATGCCGGTATACAACACCATAGGCAATCATGAAGTGTTTGGTCTTTATAAGGAAAGTGGAATTTCTCCGGATCACCCGCAGTACGGCAAAAAAATGTATATTGAATTATTGCGCGACGGTCAGCCGCCTTATTACGCTTTTGATCACAAGGGCTGGCATTTCATCGTCCTCGATGCCATCGGCTTTACAGCGGAGCGGCGTTATTACGGCCATATCGATAGAGTGCAGATGGACTGGCTGCGTCAGGATTTAGCCGGCGTGGCGCCGGCAACGCCCATTGCCATTTCATTGCACATTCCTTTGATTTCGGTAATGGCGCAAATTCAGGAGGGATCCAATACGCCGCTTTCGCCCGGACTTGCAGTGGTCAATTCCAGACAGGTGCTGGATGCCTTTAAAGATCGCAATTTGCGGCTGGTGTTGCAGGGTCATTTGCATATCGTGGAAGAAATCGTTTTTCGCAACACCCATTTCATCACCGGCGGTGCAGTATGCGGCGCCTGGTGGAGCGGCGCCCATGAAGGATTTCCGGAGGGCTATGTGGTGGTGGACGTCAAGGGCGGCGATTTTGACTGGCATTATCAGACTTACTCAACCAATGCCGGCCACATTTCAAACAACAGCGCACTTTAGAACGAGCAAGGGCTCTTGCATTTTCATCTTTAGTAACGCTTGGACGCCATACCATTAGCAGAATGATTTGCACGAAGAACCAACACCATCAAGACTGGTCTGCTGATTATCTGTTTTTTTCCCGCGCCCGTTGGCATACAGATGATTTATTTGCCACGATTTTATCCGAGTGCGCTCAGAACTCAAATTGGTATCAATATGGCATCCTGGTTGCTCTTAATGACACCGCGATCAAAAAAACAGGCAAAAAAATAGCAGAGGTCGCAACCCTGCGCGATCCCATGTCATTGCCCTATCACGTCAACTTTATGAAAGCGCTTAGGTTCATTCAAGCTTCTGCTGTCATAAATCCGGATATGCGCATGGATACAGCTCGCGCTATTCCAGTATTATTTGAGGAAGCTGGGCCGGCTAAAAAGCCTAAAGAGAATGCGCCTGAACAGGTCAAACAACAATATAAACAAGAACAAAAGGCAAGACGCCTGAGCGTACAAGGACATCAAGCTATACTGAAACTTCGAGAGCAAATTGATCGCTTGCCAAACGGCCAAAATCGTCTATTATTTGCAGCTGTAGATGGCAGCTATTGTAATGGTAATTTCTTGCGTGGACTACCTAAAAGCATCGTTGTAATTGCACGCACACGCAAAGATATTAGCATTTTCGCTCCAATCACGGGAAAAACGCAAAAGGACGGCAAAGAAAATATGGCGACCGATTGCCCACGCCAGAACAAATTCGCCGAGACGATTCTTTCCCCTGGAAGACCGCCCAAATCTTTGCAGCTGGCAAGAATCACGAACTCCGTTATAAAAGTGTTGCGCCCATTCTCTGGAAAAAAGGAACGTGCGGTCAACCGTGCAGATTGCTCGTTATTGCTCCTTTACGCTATCGAAAAAATAAAAATTCAAAATTGCTATATCGAAACCCCGCATATCTTTTATGCTTTCAGCCCGATTTGCCTGAGCAAGTGATTCTCCAATATTACTTTTTACGTTGGGATATTGAGGTAAATAATCGCGACGAAAAAAGCCTGTTGGGCGTTGGCGATGCTCAAGTGAGATCGCCAAACTCTGTCAGAGCTAATCCACAATTTTCAGTTTTCGCCTATAGCTTGCTATTGCTCGCTACTATTAAAGCCTATGGTTCAGAACGAACCAATGATTATCTACCATTGGCAAAATGGCGCTCTACAACGAAACGCCGGCCATCTACTCTAGACATTATCTCTGAGCTACGTCGAGAAGTAATGATTGAGCAACTAAAGATAGATCTGCCAGTTTTTCAAAGAACAAAAGCAATCCCAAAAAATTGCTACCGAAGGCCAAGATCAAAAATAGAAGCGAGAAAAAGGGGCTTTGCCATTGCCGGTGAGGTGAAGACGACCCACCTGAAATTGCCCGTTAACATCCTGGCAGCTTTGCTGTACGCTGATTCTTAATAAATTAACTGAGTTCTTTGTCTATGATGTCAACAAAAAATGTTCAAACTTAAGGCCTAGGGAAGGGATTCCCTGGGCGATCGAATTTAGAATGCATTTTACAAGGTATAAAATGCATTTTAAGGCCATATTCTGAAATAAAATTAATTTAAAAAAAATATAAACAATGATTTATTTTGGTCAGACCCCTTTTAAAAATTTTCGTTTGGGCCAAACGACCTCAAAAGTGTGAAGAATTCGTTAAAATTCAATCCGCGGACAGGAATATCCGCGCTCCGTATGGCTTTATTTACTAAAAAGCCTGAAGTGACCCAATCCCCAGCGCTGCAGACGGTATTTGAAGGCAGTTGACAAAACGCCAACCCCGTATTTTACACCGCGCCGAAAATTGATCGAAGAAGCCTCCGGGAAATATTTCGTTGGACATGAAACTTCTCCGACAGAAAAGCCGAAATAAATGGCCTGGGCGATCATCTCATTGTCAAAGACAAAATCGTTGGAACAGTGATGCAGCGGCAAACTGGATAATACCTCTTTCGAAAACGCCCGATAACCGGTATGATACTCTGAGATTTTTTGACCGAGCAAAATATTTTCAATCAGCGTCAGGAACCGATTGGAAATATACTTGTACAACGGCATACCGCCTCTAAGGGCGCCACCGGAAATGATGCGCGATCCCAAAACTATATGATATTGCCCAATCGCCACCAGAGAAGCCATGGCGCCCACCAGTTTGGGTGTGTATTGATAATCGGGGTGCAGCATAACCACCACATCGGCATTGCGCTGCAACGCCTCGCGATAACAGGTTTTCTGGTTGCCGCCGTATCCCAGGTTCTCCTCATGCACAATCGTCGGAATCCCCAACTTTTTGGCCACCTGCACTGTATGGTCGAGGCTGGCGTCATCCACCATGATTACATCATCGACGATGTCGAAGGGAACTTCGCGATAGGTCATCTCCAGGGTCGCAGCGGCATTATAAGCCGGTAACACTACAATTACTTTTTTGCCGTGAATCATCTGAGCTGTTTTCCTCGTTCATGCCAGTTAGTAGATTCATTTTTTGTCTGATACATCAATAAGTATAGTACAGCGATTCATATCAACGAAGCATTACCAATTTAATGGTTTTTTGATAGGCGCCGGCGGTAAACCGTCCATAATAGATGCCGCTGGGCAATGGTTGGCCAGAATTGCTATGGCCGTCCCATAAGAATTCATAAGAACCAGCAATATTCCATGAATCCTGCAGTAAGCGCACAGGTCGCCCACTGGTATTATAAATAATCAGCGACACGTGCTGACCCGCTGGTACATCGTATCTGATCACAGTCGACAGGTTGAACGGATTGGGATAATTTTGTGACAAGTAATAGGTCGTTGGCCTTCGGACTATTTCATTCACATCGGAGGTTACTTGTACCTGCCAGACTTTAACTATGTAATCCAATCCATCGGAAATCATAACTTTTATGCGATAAATGCCTTCCTGTTCGAGCGGGGGCGTGAAAAGAAACGTATCGGTGTGCCGGCCTTCGATCAGTTCGTCACTTACCCACCAGGAGAAGAATAGCGAATCGTTGTCCGGATCATGCGTCCGCACCTGAAACGTTATCGTCTGATTTGCCTCCAGTGTGAGGCTCGAGTCGGTCGGTTGCCACTGCAATAGTTGCGGCGGACTATTGGCCACCAGGGTTGCGTTGAAATAAATGACATCGGTAAAATACTGGGTCACTACGATAACTTTTTGTTCACCGTTTTCACCCAGCACCCATCGCGAAGTAGCCATGCCGCAGCTGTCAGACAGAACCGGTTGTTGCTCAGTAATACGGCCCTCGCCGGAAACAACCAAAAAAGTAACTTCATATCCGGACAGGGGCTGGTTGTCTTCGTCCAATAGCTGAACGGTCAGAGGTACAGGCAAGGGTCTACCGGAGCGTCCCTTTTGCCCCTGACCGGAAATCACCTTTACTTGCCGAACTTTTTTGGGTTGAGAATGACAATAGAAAATGACCTTGTCTTCAAGGCCTTCGACGCCGGCCTGAATGACACTGGCTGCCAGTGTTTTGCCCAGACGAAAATAGACACGTGCCAAACCTTCACGGTCTGTACTATCCACGGAGGCGCTCTCGAATTGACCATCCCCCTCGATGATCTGGAATCGAACCGGAATACTCAATAATCCCTTACCTGCGGAATCGGTCACCGAAGCGACAAATGGCTGCGGAAGCAATGTACCGACCGTTCCTGTCTGGCCATTACCCGAATTGTAGGCGATATGAGCAGGTTTGCCGAGCACTGCAAATGCCGTATATACGGCGGCAAGATTGACCAGGCTATCCACCATGACTTTCAGCGTATGCTTTCCAGGCTTCGGCGAAAGGTGCCAGTCAGAAAAATGCGCCTCCCCTCGGTCATCGGTTCTGCCTAATACTTTATCCGACGGAGAATCCCCTGCGGCATCGGCGCGAAGATAAAATGGAAAATTACGGATTGGATTATCATACGCATCGGTCAGCCGGAAAAGTATGGGCTGGATTATTCTTTCCCCAACCATAACGGTCTGACTATCTCCTTGCACCTTAACAATTTCGGCCGGAATTTCCGGTACGAAAACGACGGAAGCGGAATCTGCCACAGCCAGTGTATCGGAAACCAGGGCTCTTACGGTAATCGCATCCGGTACGACCGAACTCAGATAACCAACAGTAATGCCCTCCGTGTTGGTCGGTTGTGCCGGCTGCGTCACCTGGATATATGGTTTGGAGGCAACCAGAGTGACCTCGGCGCCGACAAACGGTTCGGCTTTGAGGTTTTTCAGGATGATCGTTACAATGGACTTGTTGTGATGACCCACCTGCACCGGAGACGATGTTTGAATGCTCGACAGCAGGATGTCAATAGGACAAATCACAGCGGTAGCGCTGAACACACAGGGCGAACCGAGCAGGAGACGGGATTCATCTTGCGAACCGGCCTGTACCTGCTGCAGACCCAGGTCTTTCCCCATCATTAACCAGGCACGAGCCAGGCCGGTGCTATCAGTATTCTGAATGATGTTGTTCTGTCCGTCCAGTGTCCCGCCGCCCTGGGTGACGACAAAATGAACCGAATGCCCGCTGATGGCGTTGCCGAACGTATCCCTAACCGCGACCTGGAACGGCTTTGATAGACGGTCGCCGGGATAACTGGATTGATTGTCTCCGGAAATTTTGAACAAGGCATGAGGCCGCGCAGGCAGGCTGCTGCACACAAATACAATTGGTGAACCGATCAGATCCGGCTTTTCGGCAAGCACCTCGTGACTGTTACGGCCGGCCGTTGGCCCCAGAAGCAATCCGCAACCAGCGGTACCGGAGGCATCCGTTATATTTTGCCCCGGCTGCTGCTCCAGGTGGCCATCGCCGGCTGTGAGATGAAACGAAACCGTTTGTCCGGAAACAGGATTATCGAATCGGTCCGCAACCCGAACCAGCAAATTTTGAGCCAGACGCATCCCAACCTGTCCGCTCAGCTGCGTTGATCCAACGGCGGTGACCTTATGCGCGAGGCCGGCTGTGGCTCGAGCGTAAAAATAAATCGAAGTATCAGGCAGGTCGACACACGTTGCGCAAACCGACTGCATTATGCCCGCTTTGGTGCCCAGCCGCCAGATGACCAAAGCCGTGCCCGAGGAATCGCTCAGCACTAAAGTCGAATCAGCACTGTTCACAAGACCACTACCGCTGACTATTTTGAACAGGATTCGTCGGTCGACAACGGGATTGCCCCATTGGTCGGCCAGCTCAACCCTTAGCGGCGTCTCAATAGGTGTATCCACTATACCGGACAGCGTATCGGAGAGCATAGCATGCAATTGAGCTGGATCATCCGCAAGGGCTGTAGCTGTAAATATGGCCGGTGAGCCGATGATTTGGGAGCCCATGTATTTCACTGTAATCCGCAATTTTTGCGGCTCGGATGTACGGGCGCCTAGCTTCCAGTTCACTTGAGCCTCTCCATTTGCGTCGGTTAATACATCCAAAACAGTATCAGCAGGCGTATTTATGGCTCCGCCACCAGATACTATTTCAAACCGCACAGGATATTTATGCACGGGCAAATTCTTGCTGTTATAGACGCGCACTACTATCGGCTGCGGCAAAAAGCTATGGACTATTCCCTGCTGTCCGTCACCCATAATCTTTTGTACCTGTTCAATTCGAATCAAGCTCGGCAGTTCTAATGCATCATAGGTCAACGCCCAATAGGTGTATTCCGTCCAGTTTGATTGATAGGCGGATGGATCTATGGTGATACGAAGATGGGTTTTGCCGCTGGTGAACGAGGCCGGAATCTCAAAGTCGGAATCGCGCCACTGTTTGGAGCTATTGTAACCGGGATCAAACCATTGGCCAACATACAGGTCATCGATGTATACGTCCGCTTTTTGATGGGGGAGACTGTAATCGAGTCGTCGTCGCAGCCGTACACCGCCATTATCTGGGCGTATCTTCAAAGCAAAATGGGATTTGCCTGATAAATGCCGGCCGTTGTCGTAAACGTACGCTTCGTCTTCATCTCCTTCATAAAAATGAGATTTAGAGCGATAGGAAGCGTTGCCGGTAGTCTCATAGGCATGCATCGATTCATCCGGAACATCGCCCACATTCAGACTGTCGGTAGCTGCGAGGGTGGAGTGCTCAATGCCATACCAGAAGATCAGAGACTTGTATTCGGCCCAACTATCATTCTCAGCGCCATGCTCAAATCCAAAACGAATATCGGAATTGAAACCAAGATGATCGGTGAGAAAAAAGCGATAACAGACATGACGCAACGTATAATAAGTTTTCCCAAGTGTAAATCCATGATACGGTAAAGAGAAATTCCCTTTATTAAAGTAGTAGCCGCCATTAAAAAAATCTTCGGTTCCGGTGCCGTACAATTGCGGAGTACGGCTACCATCGATGTAAATACGCTCGTCGCCTTCCAGATGCGTTGGTCGGGTTCCACCGGACATATCCAGCACACATCCCACCACATGACCGGTGGCTTTTTTCTGCAGTACGATAAAATCCTTGGCGTCCTCGGTGAGTCCGGCGCGATAATCGGCGCGAAAATAACCGGCTGTTTCATCAAGGCCTGGCAGAGATTCTGGTACATAGTGAATTTTAACGGCAAATGATCCTGTATTCCATTTGCTTTTGTTGATTATCTTGATCTGTGCACTTGACTTGAACGACATAGGGAACAAAGACAGGAACGACTTTTCGACTGGATCGCTGGTAACCGGAAAAGCATTGCAGGCGAAATCTTTGACACCGCCGGCGAAAAACATGGTGAATGGTGCCATTACATCGTGATACCCGTGCTGATCCCAGGTCATTTCCAGCCATAGGCTATCTGCCAGGTTTTGAAAAGAGGGATTACCGGTTTGATCCGTTTTTTTCAGTTCCAGGTTGTAAATCGTTGCCGCTGTGTTGAAGTTGATTAGTTTTTCCTGATTAAAATCGAGAGAGAAAGAATCTTCAATAGTCAATAGATATTCCTGCGGTAACCACGGCCCCCGCGGTTGCGAAAGAAAATCCATCGCGCTTTCCACATTTTCATTCCCGCTATAGGTTAAAACCCTTTCGGAATCGGCATACGTCTTGTAGGTAATACTGTAATAATACGGACGGTTATCCAGAGCGATTTTAAGTGATTTTCTGAACGCAAAGGGGAAATAGCTGTAAAAACCACCGCTGGAAACAGTATCGTCTCCGTTCATAGGGAATAGAAACGGGGATGTTTGGCCGCTCAAGAAATCCGTCAGCTCCATATTTATCCGTGGGACGGATTCGCCGTCGAAATAAAATTTGATATGCCCAGGCGCAAGTTTGGTAAACCACATGCGATAGACGCATCCCGGCCCGCGATGATCAAAAATTACACATTGATTTTTCTCAAGGTAAAGATAGGATTCGATACCAGGGTCCGAGATTCCACCATCTTCATTTAATCCCCTCTTGTCATGGCTTGAGACCTGTTGAATCTGCTCGGCAAATCTAAGATACGGGAGATTGATCACATCTGTAATGGCCTCGATTCCGGTAACTGTCTTTGCATGCTGAGCGTACCCAGCCGCCACAGTTGATAAAAATATAGCCCACACACACCAAAAACAAAATGCGAATTCGGGGATAACGTCCGATCCTATTTGGATTTTTCTCTGGATGATTTCCTCCTGAATACAATGTTGATTGGGAAACAGCTCGAATCGTATGAAACCTTCACAGTTAATCCATCAATCCGTAAACTGCGAATGGTTGTTCTGGCATGGTCATTTATAGAACAAGTTGTCTTCACTAGCAAATCATATGAAAACATTCCGGGCATGCCCGGGATTCAATCATCAAACCTGTGCCACAACGGATTTTCCATTTTTTCTTGCAGACGCTCCTTGTGTTCGTTCGGAATCTTGTCCCACCATTCCAGCACCCGCTTATCATGTTGAATAGTTTGATAGGAAAAAGGAGCAAACATGGTGGACAGAATATGACTTGATACCGCACATGCGATAAAACCTGTTGTAATAATCAATACTGTTGCATAACGAATTACTGAGGTAAATCGCCTTAACGAACGGATAATAGCGTATATAAACGCTAGCAAAATTATCGTGTGACCTAAAGATTGCATATGCCATTGATATATCTTTGTAGAGAAGACAGTGAGAAGATTAAAGCTGGAAAAAATGATAATACCTATCACTAATAGTCTAATCAATAATTTTTTCATATCCTGTTCGAGTTTTATCAAGGCTGCGATTCCAAATATGGGAATTAGACAAACAAATGCTTGAGCATATCTTGTCACAAGAAAATGTTCTAGAGAGTAGTGTTTGACTACCGATTGGAAAGTAGCAATATGGTAGATCGTCCTAGGGATATTTACCAAAGAAATCGTCTGATAGCCACCAAGTTTCTGCATGGTCATGCATCGTAAAAAAAACAGTGAGATAATCAACAACAAAAAGTATAGCCAATAGAGCCACTGCTTTTTCTCAATTTTAATAGAGCTGGTTTGGATAAATTGATCTAAAATGGCGATACAAAACAGGGTTGGCATCAACAAGATACCATCTTCTTTAATTAAAAATATTACAACCTGTAAGATTGTCAGATAAATTGCAAGTTTGCGATTCAACATTGGTCCTTTGCGAACCAAAATATACCAAGCAATTAAAAAAAATAATATAGTCAATATATGCATTTGGTTTGTGGACCAAGCAATTGCAGAATGCGCCAAATAGGGATAAACGGCAAACAGCAAAAGAGCCAATCCAGCCAAGCTCACCTTACCGGAGATTCTATAAATAATATAATAGAACAGTAACAGAACTGCTGCAGCCATAAGTATGCTCAAAATATGATAGTATCGGACGTTATATCCCAGTATTTCGAATCGTGCAGCATAAAACACAATGGTCAGAGGTCGATAGAATTCGCGTTCGATTTCGGAAGCATCCCATTTCGCATAGAATGCTTCGGATATTTCTTTCAAAGTATATGGACGTACCTGATGATTATCATCATAGTCAAAACCATAATTAAGAATATTATGATACACTACCAGGAGCGTAGTCAGAGCAGAAATATAAATTATGGCTGCTCTTGTAAATGAATTAAGATGTTTAAATTTTTTCTCAAGATACAGCATCATTTAAAGCCCCTTCAATCATTATGAACAATATATTTATATTCTATACCATCACATCAAAGATATTGCGTAAATAATCAGTTCTGCTTTACCAACCGATCGAACAAACGCTCAAACTGATTAATTTGCCCCTTCAGGCTGAAATGTTCGACCACGCGCTGTCGGCCCGCCGCTCCCATTGATTCTCGCAGCTGTTCATCGCCTCGGCTAACCCGGCGCTGTTTTCTTTCTCCACCAGCAAACCGGTGACGTTATGCTGCACCAGTTCCACCGTACCCTCCACTGCCGTGGCGATGACCGGTTTACCGCAGGCCATGGTTTCCAATACGACGTTGAGAAATCCTTCCCACAGGGAAGGCAACACAAAGACGTCGAAGGTATGCAGCAGGGATTCGATGTCGCTGCGGCGCCCGAGAAACGTAATGGCGTGAGTGACGCCTAAATCCCGCGCCTGCGCCTATAACGGCTCGCGCTTGTCACCATCTCCAACCCAATGCCAGCGCACCTGCGGATTTTTTTCCAATACCGCCAGCACAACCCTCAACAAATAGGTATGCCCCTTCTGAAGCACCAACCGAGCGACAGTACCGAATATCAGACGGCGCTCAGCTGTCGTCCTCAGTTACGGCCGCAATCACTGATAGGAAATTTGATTTTGCTGGGTAGCAAAAAATTGAGGAAATCATCCTCTGTCAGGAGCCTGATGCCCAGCTATTTCCCCATTATCAGAGCGCCAAGCCAGTTTCCGGTACCCTCATCGCTTCTTACTCGCTGGTAAATTAGCCAATCAGTCTTTGAAAATCAAGCCAAATTGCTAAAAAGCATGTAAATTGGCGGTATCGCTGCCAAAATAGCTTTGCAGAAATAAACTTTTCAGAAATACGAAAGGACTATTTTTATGCAGACACGGTCAAAATAACCGTAATCATATCTCAGCTCACCCTCTGCAACTCTACTTACTGCCGACGTCGGCCGCGACGCCGCATCTTTCCACAATCCTCAGTGCCGCAATATTTTCTCAACTACATCCGCCTGGCATTTATCGATAAAATGGATGACCGTCATCTCTCCCCCACAATCCGGACAGCGCAGCAGATCCACCTCGTAAACCCTCTTAAGCACTGCTGTCTAGCTCATGCGCCGCTTCTTCATGAACGCTCCGGTCTCTGCACCCTCTCCAACACTTATGGCCGAAATAGCGGACGACACCTGCTTTTTGCGCAGTCCTCGCTCTTTATTCGAATACCAGCCAACGTAGTGAATCAGGTGCTGACACTTATCCGGAATGTGCCGCGTCACCTCTGCCATGAATGCCAAAGCATCAAAAACCTGAAAATCGCGCGACATACTCTCCCTGAGCCGATCATCCCCAGGCTGCGGAAATTGCACGCATTCGCTTTTACCGGCCCGATAGATCGCCTGTCCTTCTTCCGTGACCTTGATCATTCGCGCCAACAAAAAGGGATAGCGTGAAATATATGAAATAAGACGCTGCATACCTTCTGTATCCTCTGACATAATCTGAACCGAGTTATCTATGCTGAACCCTGAGTGCGGCCATTGTCGCATCGAACGCATTACATCCTCATCGATTTTTTCCTCACGCAGCAGCAGATCAAACAC